>JANQFM010000859.1 GCA_028277865.1 Acidobacteriota bacterium | reverse complement strand
CAGCGCAAACAGTGAAAAGGCTCAGGAATTCAGAGCTGCAGGCCATCGACTGAAAGCTTTGATGACGGTAGGCTGGTATTGAATTTGCTTCTCCTTATTGCATGGCCGTCATAATAGAGGGGGCTTCGAAGCGGTGGATTACGACTGAGCCTGATCGGGAAATGAGCGATGGACCTTCCAATTCTTGAAAGCCGACGATCGGAGAGTGAGGCGAAAGCGACCGCCATCAAAGCTGATGTCCAAGTGGAAACGGTCTCTGAGCAGATCGTCGAAATCGTCAGCGATTCCGGCGAAGGCGCCCAGACCTGCGGGCAGATGTTCGGGACCGTTTCGGCCAAGATGGGCAACGGCGTCTGGACGGTGGAGATCATTCCTGCTGAAATCGAGCCTCCCAGCCGTTCCCAGGCCGGTGCCAGCGGCAACCGCATCCGCTTCGGAACCGGCAAGATCACCAACGCGGGCGATACGGCGGACGTGGTGGTGGCCTTCAACGAACAGGTGCTGCACAGCCGCATCGACGTGGGAGCTCTGCGCGAAGGTACCTTGATCTTCCTGGAAAACGTCTGGGCCGACGACCTGCAGGAGGAGGTCCGCAACGCCTACCGCAAGACTGCGGACATGCTGCACGATCGAGGCTACCTGGTGATCGAGGTCCCGATGGAAAAGGAGTGCCTCAAGGTCACCGAAGACCCCCGGCGGGGCAAGAACATGTTTGCCTTGGGGTTGCTGTGCGCCATTTACCAGCGGGAAATGCAGATTGTGCACGGCGAAATCGCCCGCAAGTTCCAGCGCAAGGGTCAGGAGATGATCGACAGGAACCTGGCCTTGGTGCAAGCCGGCTATCAGTGGGCGCTCGACCATCTGCCTTACCGCTTCGAGATCCCCGTCCGGCCTTCAGAAGAGCCGATGGTGGTCATGA
This sequence comes from Acidobacteriota bacterium, assembly GCA_028277865.1. Classification (GTDB taxonomy): domain Bacteria; phylum Acidobacteriota; class UBA6911; order RPQK01; family DATIPO01; genus JANQFM01. Next base: position 6,318 of record JANQFM010000859.1, on the reverse strand, counting down.
ACGGCAATCAGGCGGCGGGGCTGGGGATCATGGCGGCCGGCATGGAAATGTGCGCCATGTATCCCATCACTCCGGCCACTTCAGCGTCGCACTTCCTGGCTTCGGCCTTCCCCGAAGTGGGAGGGTTCGTCCACCAGGCCGAAGACGAGATCGCCGCCGTCGGGTTCGCCATCGGCGCTTCCTACGCCGGCAAAACGGCGGTGACAATCACTTCAGGACCCGGACTGGCGCTCAAGACCGAATTCCTGGGCCTGGCGGTGATGGCCGAGATCCCTTTGGTGGTGCTGGTGGTGCAACGAGGCGGGCCTTCGACCGGTCTGCCCACCAAGATCGAGCAGGGAGACCTGTTGGCCGCCCACTTCGCCTCTCCGGGGGACGCCCCCAAGATCATCCTGGCGCCGGCCACCATCGAAGAATGCTTCCACTTCATGATCACGGCGCGCAAGCTGGCTGAGCAGTTCCGAGGGCCGGTGATGGTGCTGACCGACGCCAACCTGGCCACCGGCCAGCAGCCCTTTGTGCGTCCTCAACCCCGTCCGGAGTGGCTGGCGCCGCCGGTCGACCAATCGGGCTGGGATACGCTGGTGGACCCCTATGACTGGGATGAAGAGACAGGGATCTCCAACCGTCCGCTGCCTGGGCAAAAAGGGGGAGAGCATGTGGTCACCGGCCTGGCTCACGACCGGCAAAGCCACGTCGCCTACGGGTCGGCCATCAACCAAGAAGCCATGGCCATGCGAAGCCGCAAGCTGGCCGTGCTGCAACGTTCCCTCAAGCCTCCAAAGGTGCATGGCGACCCCCAAGGCGAACTGCTGGTCGTGGGCTGGGGCTCCACTTTGGGGACCATTGAGGAGGCGGTGGACCGGGTGCGGGCGGATGGCGGCAAAGTCTCGTCCCTGCACCTGCGCTTTCTTTCCCCCTTCGAACCGGGCCTGAAGGAGATCTTCCAGCGTTTCGGCAAAGTGATGACAGTCGAGATCAACTACAGCGACCAGCCTGACGACCCTTTCATCACCCCCCAAAACCGCCGCTACGCCCAACTGGCCCGTCTGCTGCGGGCTGAGACGCTGCTGGACATCGACTGCTGGTCCAGAGTCCCAGGCAGCCCCTTGCCGCCGGCAAGGATTGAGAGGGAATTGAGGGAGAGATTAAGGCTGTAGGCTTCAGGCCGGATCCCGAAAGATCCAAACTGCAGCCTACCGCCTTCTGGAGCGAAACCATGTACGGACTCAAGAAAGACTGGGAAGTGGAAGGGCCTCAGAGGGTCTTCATGCTGGGGGACTACGTTTCGGCTGAGCCGCGCTGGTGCCCCGGCTGCGGCGATCACGCCGTGCTCACGGCGGTGCAGCGATTGGCGCGCGACCAGCAGATGCCTCCCGAAAAGACGGTGGTGGTGTCGGGAATCGGCTGCTCCAGCCGCTTTCCCCACTATATGAGGACTTATGGGTTTCACGGCCTGCACGGACGCGCCTTGCCGTTGGCCTGCGGAGTTCGTAGCCGCCGGCCCGACCTGCACCTTTTCGTGGTCACCGGGGACGGGGACTGCTGCGCCATCGGGATGGGCCACTGGGTGCACGCCCTGCGCTACAACATGAATATGACCATCCTGCTGTTTGACAACAACATTTACGGGCTGACCAAGGCGCAGACTTCGCCCACCACCAAGAGGGGCGCCAATTCCATGACCCATCCGCAGGGCTCCTTCTTCGTTCCCCTCAACCCCATTTCGCTGGCCCTGGGAGTCAGCAACGTCTCTTTCGTGGCCCAGACGGTGGACTGGAACCCGCCCCATGTCTATGCGACAATCCAAGCCGCCCAAGCCCACCAGGGAACCTCCTTTATCCGCATTTTTCAGCGCTGCCCCCATTTCACGGCCGATGTATTTGCAGAAGCCCAGCGCGACCCCTCCCAGGTCTTGCTCATGCGCCACCCGCAGGGAGTGAAGGTGGACGAGTCGGTGGCCAAGCTATTCAAGAACCAAGTGGAGCACGATCCCAGGGACATCAATCGGGCCCGCGAAATCGCGGATCATGAGGAATTATTCCCCATCGGGCTGTTTTACAGGAACGAGAATGCTGAGCAATACGAACAGTCCACAGCACAAGGGTTGGGGATGAGTCCTGTTGAAAAGATTTCGGCCCTGAACAGGGTGCTGGACCGGTTCATGGTCTAGCTGGAAAAGAGTTTTCGCGCCAAGACGCAAAGAGCGCTACGCAAAAGCCTTTGAGAACTTTGCGGCTTGGCGCGAAACCCATTTGAAGGCGTCCAATGGCTGTCGAACAGGAAGAAGCGGCAGTAAAGGCCGACCAGGCATCTGAGGCGCAGGAAAGCGCCCCTAGGGTGTGCGCAGATGGTGTCGACCTGATCCGCCGGACGGAAGAGTTGATTTGCGCCGAGGGAGCTGTGTCATCGCCGGCGGCGGCTGAGGGGATGGCTCTGGCAGGACGCCGCAGCGCCTGTTTGCTGCCCGAGTCGTCAAGGGACGTTGCAGCGTCCCCTTCTCATTCGGCAGCCTGCGTCTATCACGGCTGGGCGGAAGATCCGCTTTCCGCATCCTGTGCTGCCATTCTTTCAGCCTCCAGCTTTCAAGAGGCGGTCGACCACTGCCTGGTGGCCCATTTGCTGGCGCAGCATGGAGGCTCGCCAGTGCTTTGCCTGCTCGATCGCAGCTGGGGCCATCAGCCCGGACTGGCCTGTTTGCCCTCAACGAATCAGATTGCTGAGGCCTTGTCCGACGGATTGAGCCGGGTCGGAAATGACAGCAGTCGAAGAGCCGCATTGGATGCGTTCCAACGAGTCGCCCGGCTGACAGGCCGACCCTTCGGGCCGCTTCTTTGCCAGGGAAATGCAGATGCCGATGCCGTGATTGTGACCACAGGGCGCCCGGCCTTTGCAGCCCGGGCTGTGGCCGATCTTTTTCGGGACACAGGGTTGCCGGTGGACGTGCTGGCGGTCGGCCAGATCCGACCCTTTCCCAAGCAGGCTCTGCTGGAAACGCTGCTGCGCTACCCTCGGGCGATCCTGCTGGCGGTTTCCGGCTCCGGCATCCACACGACACTCAGGGCGGGCATCGAGTTGCTGGCACGCAGGAGTCCCTCCGACTTCCCTCAAGTCACCGCCATCTCCTTGCAGAGTGCCGACTTGACTGCCCTGCAACTCGTTCAAGCCGTCGAACGAAGCGTCCCTCAACTGGGCTGGAGCCTGGACCTGCTACGTCAACTCCACCAGCCGGCTGCCCCTCTTCGACTGGGCGTGACACCGGGAGGACGTTGGGGCGAGAGCCTGTTGCTGGATACTGTGGCCCACATCGGCTCAGACCGTAAAGACGCCTCACTTCCACAGCTGAGCTGGATATCGAAGTCCAGCCTCTCATTCTCCGCTCTGCGTCTGGACTGGAGCCCCCTGAGCGAGAACTCCGCCCAAGGCGACGAGCAATCGTTGGATCTGCTCGTGGCCACGGAGAATCACTTCGTCAATCCGGAGCCGGCGCTGGAACGCCTCGATCCTCAAGGAAAGCTGCTGCTTTTCGGTTCGGAAAAGAGTTCCGTTCAGGCCTGGCGATTGCTGCCTGCCTCGCGGCGGCGGCAATTGGCAAAAGAAAATGTTCGTCTGGCCTGGCTTTCGAGCAGCTCTCTCAATGGCCCAGCGGAGGAAGGTCAGATTCGAAGATTTCTGCAGGGCGCACTGCTGCGGCTGAGCAGCGAGTCAGAGGACGCCTGGGAGTTCCCCAAGGAGTCCGGCTTTCCCTCCGCCGAGGCGAACTGGATGCGGCAAGGCGCCAAAGGGCTTGAGCGGATCGAGCCCGCCGATTTGGACGATGCTTTGGCTCGTCAGGAGCTGGACTTTCACCCTGCCGACCAACTGCCGCGAATGCCGGCTGCAGCGGCCTCGGAATCCGACGCCCCAGCCGCCTGGAAGCTGCCTCTGCGCAGCTTTCACGTGAGCGGTGAAGGAGCTCGTTCCTTGGAGGATCCTCTGCCGGGATTGCCCTTATGGCCCGCCGTTGTCGGTGCCTGGCCGGACGACAGCTGGCAGCGTTGCTATCCCCTCTACCTGCCGGAGCCGGACGGCAATGACCGCCAAGCCCGCTTTCTGCCTTTGTCCGACCTGCTGCAAAGCGTCATTGAAAAAAACGAGGAATCCGGCTCGCCGTTCACCGTGCTGCAGGACCATTTGGAAGGCCTTGTGGACGAAGCGGCGGCACAAGCGGGCCAACGTTCGGCGATGCCCTTTGCACCCGCCATGCGGACGGCCTTGGAAGGCTATCCGAATCGCTTTGAGTTGAGCCAGGAAGCCGTTGCGGAGCTGAAGGCTGAACTCGACCAGCTCGGCAAAACACTGCCGCAATCGGGTTGGCTGGCGGGCTTTGGCGAAGAGGCGCTGCTGGTCCTTTACGCCTGGTCAGCGGCGGTACAAAGGCAACCGCAAACCCTGGACATGCACAAAGAGGTCCAGCGGCTGGTTCAAGGGCTGGAGGATCTGCTGCTGGCCGATTTCAGCCATCGCCCCGCCGCATCCCAACCGGATTCCCTCTCTGCCTCGATTGGGGACGGCTCGGCATACATCGACGCCAAAGCCCTTTCGGGAGCCCTGCCCGCGCCGCGCGGCCCCAAGCCGCTGGAAGAAAAACGTCAACAACGCATCGAGAAGTTGCTGGCCATCCTGCGGAGTCACCTGGAACAGGCCGCCAAAAGCCCGCCCTTCCACCTGATCGGCTCTGAGGCTGCCGAAGAATGCACTGCCGGAGCACATGGGCTGGAGATTCCCCCTCTGACCCGCCATCCGGACGCCTTTGGAGCAGCCATCGGGCTCTTCGACGGGCTGATGGCCCATGCAGCCGAAGTCTTTCGGGCTGTGCGGATGGCGCGCCTGGAGGTGGCAGGGGACTACGATCCGCATTCGCACGACGAGGTTTTTGCCCGATTCGGATGGCAGTCGCTCAGCGCCCAAGAGCTGCTGGCCGTTCCGCCGGTGGTCGTGCTGGAATCGGCTCAACGCTTGACCGGAACGCCTTTGGCTTCGCTGGGGCGATTGCTGCGTTCAGGACGCCCCATCCAGGTCTTGATCGCCGACGCCGATCCGTTGATGCGCTTCGATCCCAGCGACGAGGATCTGACCGGATATTGGCCTGATTTCGGATATCTGGCCGTTGCCCACCGCGAAGCCTTCGTCCTGCAGTCCACTCTGATCGAACCTCAACACCTGGTCGAGGGCTTGCAGGCACAGGCCGGCCAATTACGCCCCTCGGTCGCCCTGGTGGCCGTCCCTCATCTGGAAAACACTGCCCGTCCTGTGCCGACAGAGGTCTTGGACTGGTCTTGGCGCCTCTCGCGGCTGGCCCTGGCGGGACGGATCACCCCCTGCTTCCGATACTCCCCCCAGGCCGGCGAGAGCTGGGCGGAACGCTTTGACCTGGATGCCAATCCCCAACCTGAAAAGCTCCATCCGGAATTTAGTTCGCGGTTCGCAGTTCGCAGTTCGCAGTCCAGAGCCGAAGCAGAGGCAGAAGATTCTCCCTCTGAACAGCGAACTGCGAACTGCGAACTGCGAACTGAAATCACTTTCGCCCACGCCGCAGCCCTCAACCCCAAGTATCGCCGACATTTCCGGGTCATTCCCGTCCAGGCATGGGACGACGAGGAACAGATGGAGATTGCCGACTACCTGGTCCGCTACATAGAGACGCCTCCAGCCAGTGTGCCCTACATCTGGGTTCACGATCAAAGGGGCGTTCTTCAGCGTGCTGTGATGACTCGCGAGTTGGCAGTGGCCTGCCGTGACCGGCGACGGTTCTGGCGCATTCTGCAGGAACTGGCCGGAGTCAACAATGAATATGTGCGGCGGGCAGTCGAGACGGTTCGCGAAGAGGTGACGGCCCAATCTGAAGCAAGGCTGCAGGAAGCGGTCGATCAAGCCCGCAGAAGCGGAGCTGAAGAGGCCATCGACCGCCTTGTGGCGGCCTTGACCCATCCCGAAGCCTTGGCGGGCCAACCTGAGCGGCCTGCACCCCCGCCTGAGGCGCCGCCGGTCGCTCCGCCGCCGGTCGTCGAAGAGAAAGAGGTGCCCCAGGAAAAGCCCCAACCGGCAGTAGAGGAAGATGAGGAACCCTACATCGACACCTTCCTTTGCACCAGCTGCAACGACTGCATCAAGCTGAATCCGCTTCTGTTCCGCTACAACAGCGACAAGCAGGCCGAGATCGGCGACGCCTCGGCGGGCAGCTACGCCGAACTGGTCAAAGCTGCCGAAATCTGTCCGGCCCGCTGCATCCATCCCGGTACGCCGCGCCCTCAAGACAAGTCGGCTACGCCCGAGGTC
>JANQFM010000848.1 GCA_028277865.1 Acidobacteriota bacterium | reverse complement strand
CGAGAACATCCTAATCGCCGATCGTCCGCAAGACATCGCCCGTTGGACCGTCTCGCTACTGCGCCATCCCGAGTTCGCGGCCCAGCTGGGCCGCACTGGGCGCCTCACTGCCGAGCGTTACTACGACTGGGTGCCGCTGGGCAAGCGGATGAGCCGGGTCTACGAACAGGTTGTAGAGGAGCGTACCCAGATGGCAGTTCGCACTTCGCAGTTGGCAATTGGAGGAGCTGTGGAGAATTGACCACCTCAGACCGCAATGGAGTGCTGGTAGTTGGCAGATGAAGACCTACAGTACTTGAACTTAGGACGAGACTTTCTGACTGCGAACTGCCAGTTGATTTGACCAGGGCTTTTGCATTGAAGAAAGAGCGTATACTGATCGTCCAATGCTGCCACCCGCCGCAGCTGCTTTACGTAGCTGGGAAGCTGCGCCGACAGCATCCGGAATGGGCGTTGGACGCTTTGCTGGTGGACAGCCCTCTCAATCGGGCACACTTTCAGGACACCTCCCTCTTCGATTCGGCCTACTTCTGCTCGCGGGAGCTTCCTCTTCTGGAGAATGCACCCAACCGCCTAGTCTTCCCCATGCTCAACCGGGGCTACTTGCGCATGGTTCGGCTGGCCGGCCGCCTCAATGCCCCTGGCTGGAAATGCAACTACGAGGGCCGATTGCAGCCAGTCTCCGGGCTGGACTATTTGAGGCGCTGGCTGAAGCCGCCCGCACAACCGGAGGATTTTGCCCGGTTCCTGAAGCGATTCCCCCGTCAGCCGCTGGGAAAGCGGGTACTTCTGGTGGAGAGCAGTTTCGGATTGCCCCGGGCCTCCCGGCGCCGATGGTCACGCTACTTGCCGTCCGGCGCACAAGTGACCCGCGTCCAGGATGGCTCCTTGTGGCGCACTTGGTGGAGGCTGCGCAAACAGGGATTTGAAGGTGCGGTGACCTTTTTTACAGCTGAACCGGGCTTTCAATCGCTGCGCTTTCTCCCCTTTGCGCTGGGAATCCGTCGCACCATCGTGGTGGACGAAATCACAGAGTGTTCGGTGGATCGCTACACAACACTGGCCCGGCTTGTCCTGAACAGGATTGCCCATCCACGGGCCGTCCCGCCAAGACTGCCGCTGATCCTCTTCATTCAGACCGAGTCGGTGCCCTATGTGGTCCATTCGGTTCGGAAGCTTCAGCAAAGCAGACTCTATCCAAGGGCCAAGGTGGCAGTCCTGTGCCGCCCCGATGACCGTCCCCGATTGGAGCGGGAGCTGAAAGGCTGCCAATCTCTCTCTCATCCGGGGCGAGGCCTGCGCACCGGGCTGGAACTTCTGAATTGGGTTCGCCAGCTAAAGCCGGATGCCGTGTGTGCCAATTTCACAGGACGCGGTGTTTTCCGCAGGTACAAGCTGCTTTTCTTTGTGATCAACGTCCGCCGGCGGATCGCCTTTAACGCCGCGCTGGAGTTCTATCCCCTGACGCTGCGCAGCCTTCCCCTCATTTTCCGCAAGGACAAACTCCTCTTCGATCAGCCCCTTATCCGTCAGACGCCCGAGAGCAAGGTGCTGGTCCTGCAGACCGACGAGAATTCCCGCATGTCCCAAGTATTGAAGCGGCTGGAAGACCCCCAGGTTGCCGGTTCCGCCCCGATTTTCGTCTTCTGCAGCGAGGCCGACAAGGATTTTTTTCAGTCGCAGCCCCAGGTCGAAGAGGTGCTCACCTACCGCAAAGGGCAGCATAGCCGCAATCTGGCCGCCATGCGTCGGCTGCGCCGGTTGAATCCGGATGCTGTGGTGGCCCTCTTCGCCGGCAGGCCCACTTTCCGGAGGGCAAAGCTGCTCTTTTTTCTCCTGCCGGCTCGTGGCCGGCTGGTTTTCAATGCTCACCTGGAGTGTTACTACCTGGGCTTTAAGACCTGGCGCCACCTGCTTAAACGGGAAACGATCCCGGCCACTGGGTGTTCCGGCGTCCCTCACCGCCTACTTCTGATCCAGAGCGAGGACGACCAGGCCATGTTGGAAAGCCTGAAAACAGTGCAAAACCCCAATGTGGCGCGGGTCTCTCAGCTCTTCGTCTTTTGCCGGGAAGACAAGCGGAAGCTCTTCGAGCAGCACCCCGAGGTGACGCAGGTCATCGGGTACCGCAAAGGCGCCTTTTTCGAGAATCTTCGAGTTGTGTGGAGATTGCGCCGCCTCGACTTGGACAGTGTGTCGGCGATCTTCTCGGGACGGCCTGTCTTCCGCCTGCAAAAGCTGCTCTTTTTTCTGACACCGGCACGGCACCGGCTGGTCATCAATGAGAACCAGGACTGCTTTTATTATTCCTGGCTGCGTGCCGGACAGCTATTGAGGCTGCACGGCAGCCGACACTTCCCTCTGATCAAGCTGGTCTTCCGGGCTGTGCTGAAAGGATTGCTTCTTTTCCCTAGATTTTTCTATCTGGTGATTTGGGTCACCACCATGAAACTGAAGCGGGCGTATAGTCTGAGCCTGGAAGATGCGCCGGGGCGGGATTAGGGAAAATTCGGGCCCCGCACCAACCTCCCCGGCGTCTTTTCCCCTTCTCCATTCAAAACCTCATTCCCCAAATGCTTTGGACCCAGGGCATCCTGCGATGCCCTGGGTCACCGTCCTGGCCTGGCTGGGCAAAGAGCATCCTGAAGCATCATCAATTCCTGCGGGACTCGGCTGAGATGGCTTACTCTCCCAGAGCCAAGCTGCCCGGTCCTGCCTGCCCGCCCACGGCAAATCGTATCACTCCCGACTCATCGGCAAAGAAGTGCCGGGTGCCCGTAGTATCCGAATCCGGATCGGCGCGGACCGTGAAGGTGGCGCCGGCACCGACCAAGCTGAACGTGTAACCGTCCTTTTCACCTGAGCCCAGGGCGGAGTCAATAAGCCCTTCCGCTTCCAGATCTGCCAAGGCCGCGGCAAAATCAGGGCGCCCACTGGACAAATACGCCATTTGGGCGGTGGTGATGGTGCGCAGCGACGCGATGGCTGACGCCTCGTTGGCGGCCATCTGACTCTCGACCAACCTCGGTATGGCAAGCGCAGCTATGATTCCGATGATCAAGAAAACAACCAGGAGTTCAATGAGGGAAAACCCTCTGCCACTTTTCATGTCTATCTCCCTTGGATCGGAGCAATCCTGCAAACGGGCATCCCGCCGAGCATTCGCCTCCAACCCTTTTCGGTATCGGTACAATTGTGGATAGACTTTATGGGGGCTGGTTCGGGGCCGCCGCCGTCTGTCACAAGGGTATGGCCGAATTCCAAGTGCCGCTTCCCAAGCGAGTCTCACCAACTGCTCCCTTTACGAATTCCTGTCCGGGGTTGCCCGTAGTAAAATGGATCCGACAATGAAAAATCTAGCTTGAGGAGAGGAATATGAAGGACTTTTTGAAGAGTTTTCTCGCCAGCCTGCTGGCCATGTCGGTGGTCGCAGGAGGCGTTTTTCTTATCTTTTTTATCTTTCTTGCTGCCGCCACCCAGGAGTCGGCTCCTGATGTTCCGGAAAAGGCGGTGCTGGTCATCAACCTGTCGCGCCCGATCAGCGACAAGCCTCCCATCGAAGATCCCGAACAGGCTCTTCAGGACGCCCTGACCGGTAGCCAAACCGAGCGCGTGATGCTGCGTTCGTTGGTGCAGAGCATCCGCCACGCGGCCGAGGACGACCGCATCCAAGCTATTCTGCTGCGGGGCCCCCTGGCCCAGGAAGGCTACAGTTCCGGTTGGGCGGCCCTGCTGGAATTGCGTCAGGAATTGGCCCATTTCCGGGAATCAGGCAAGCAAGTCTTCAGCTATAGCCTGGGTTATTCTGAACCGGACTATTACCTGGCCTCTGCCACCGATTCGATCATCCTTCACCCCATGGGGGCGGTGGAGCTGAACGGCTTGGCCAGCGAGCAGCTTTTCTTCGCCAACGCCCTCGAAAAATACGGGGTCGAAGTGCAGGTTTTGCGGGTCGGCAAGTTCAAGGCTGCCGTCGAGCCTTTCCTGCTCGACAAAATGAGCCTCGAAAACCGGGAGCAGATCGCCAAGCTGCTGGGGGATCTGCTCCATGAATTCGAGGCAACCGTCTCCGAGGCACGGGGCATTCCCTTGCAGAAGCTGCAGGCATTGATGCGCGAAAATGCTCTTTTCAAGGCCCAGGAAGCGATGGATTGCGGGCTGGCCGACCGTGTGGCGCCTTTTGACGAGGTGCGCACCACACTGCAGGAACTGACCGACAGCGAAGACGAAAAAGATTTCGCCAAGATCGGCCTGTCGGACTATTGGGAAGCGATTCGGGGGCGCCGCGCGGGAAGCTCACGAGACCGAATTGCCGTCATCTACGCCGAAGGGGAAATCGTGGGCGGCAACAGCAAGACCCAGATTGGGGCTGACACGCTGGCCCGACTGCTCAAGCGGGCCCGTCAGGACGACGATGTCAAGGCTGTCGTGATGCGCGTCAACAGCCCGGGCGGCAGTGCAGTGGCCTCCGAGATCATTCAGAAGGAAACCCGCCTGATCCAGGAAGAAGGCAAGCCGTTTGTGGTCTCTATGGGAACCGTGGCGGCTTCGGGCGGCTATTGGATTTCGACCTACGCCGACGAAATCGTGGCTCAGCCCAACACCATCACCGGGTCCATCGGGGTCTTCGGGCTTGCCCCCAGCGTCCAGCGGCTGGCCAATGATTTCGGAGTCACGGTCGACACTGTCAAGACGCATCCCTTCGCCGATATCGCCTCGCTCTTTCGCAGCCGTTCCGGCGAAGAGCTGGACATGCTCCAGGAGTTCACCAAACAGGTCTATGAGCAATTCCTGGCCAAGGTGGCCGAAGGGCGCAACATGACGGTTGAAGCGGTCGACGAAATCGCTCAGGGCCGTGTCTGGTCGGGAATAGAAGCCAAGAATCTGGGCTTGGTGGACAGCTTGGGAAGTCTGGATGACGCTGTCGCCAGCGCAGCCCGTCGGGCTGAACTGGGCGACGACTACCGACTGCTTTTTTACCAGCAGAAAAAGGACTTGGCCGAGACGATCCTGGAGATGATCAACGACCAGAACGATGTTTCGGCTCGGATTGCGCCTTCCCCGTTGGATCAAGCCATCGGCAAGGCAGCCCGCCAACTGCGAAGGCTGCGGCTGCTCAACGACCCTCTGGGAGTCTATGCCCGGATGGATGTCGACCTGACGATCCGATGAGGGAGCAACCGCATGGCGCTGAGGAAGAGCACAGAGTTCGCAGAGAAGCTGTTCTCTATCGTCCTTTGCGTTCCTTCTCCGCTTTTTCTGCGGATTACGGCCCGGCTCGCCCCTCCTCGATTTGCTTTTGGATCGCCACCGAAAGCGAAGCCCCGATCAAGACCACCAGCCAGGCGATAAAGATCAGCAGAACCAAAATGATGACGATGCCCACGCTGCCGTAGATCCGCACGTAATAGTCGGCATAGTAGACAGTGGACAGGTATTGCCGCAACCCGAAGCGAACGCCGTGCCACAAGGTGGCGGTGAATAATGCCGAGACGAGGGCGGGCAGCCAATGCACGGAGTGGTTGGGCGCCCATTTGTAGATGGCGAAAAAGACGGCTACGGCCAGCGGATAGCCGAATGCCGCACGAGGCAGGATCCCGCCCAAGGTGAGATCCGAAGTCCCCACGCCCAGGGCCACCGAGAAAACCACCGGACCCAGAGTCAGAAAAAGCGCATAGATCGTGATGCGGCGGATCAGGCTGCGGGTGATCTTGGATTCCCAGACCCGGTTGATGGCCTGCTCCACGCTGGCAAAAAGCGCCATGCTGGAAAAGGCCAGGATGATGAAGCTGAAGGCGGTCAGGGTTCCTGAGTTGAGCCGTTCCATCAGCATCGTCAAGCCCTCCTGGACTTTCAGGCCGGTTTTAGGAGTCAGAGTCTGCTGGATGATGGGCTCCAGGGCTTCCAGCAGGCGCTCGGTGCCACCCACGGCTTGGAAGATGACGAAGCTGAGCGCCATCATGGGGAAAATGGAGACGATGGTGATGTAGGCCAGTCCCGAAGCCACCATCAACACTTCGCAGCGCCGGGCTCTCCGATAGGTGTCGTGAGCCACCTCGGCAATCAATTGAGCAGTAAACATCGAGGCCTGCAGAGCCTGCTTTGCAATCCGTCTGGTACGGGAATCGGGCCACCTGCGCATGGGAGGTTTGACGCCAGCTTTCATGATTCGGGCTCGGGGGGCATCCTACCACAAGACCTGTCCCATTCAGGGGCAACTCATCGTTGCCCCGGCCACGTGGGACGGCTGCGGGGATGCGGGGGCTTCACCCACCAGTCCTCTGCTAGAATAAGCGGTCTGGCTGGTGCGAGGAGACGGGCGGTGGCCCGGAGGGTTGGAGTGCAAAAGACAAGAGCGATAGGCGGTCCAAAAACGGAGTTGATATCTCCTTACGGTGGGGATTTGGTGGATTTGCTGGTTGCCGATGAGGCTCGGCAGGAGTTCAAGGCACAGGCCTCCCGGCTGCCCTCCATCCAATTGTCCAACCGGGCCGTCTGCGATTTGGAATTGCTGGCAACCGGCGCCTTTTCGCCGCTGGACCGCTTCATGGGACGGGACGACTATCGCGCTGTCGTCGAGGGAATGCGTCTGGCTGACGGAACCCTTTTCCCCATCCCGGTGACGTTGCCGGTGGAACGCCAGGCACCGGTTCGGCTGGATTCGAAATTGGCCCTTCGAGACAGCAAAAACGATCTGTTGGCAGTCCTGACCGTGGACAGCATCTACGAATGGGATTTCGAATCCTGTGCCCACCAGGTCTACGGAACAGTCGACCCTCACCATCCCCTGGTGGCTGAAATGCACCGCTGGGGACCTTTGAACGTTTCAGGCCGGCTTGACGTTCTGCAGCTGCCCAAGCGCTATGACTTTCAGGGCCTTCGCCTGACGCCGGCAAAAACGCGCCGTCGGCTTGAGGAGATCGGCCGAGCCAACGTAGTGGCCTTCCAGACCCGCAATCCGCTGCATCGGGCTCACGAGGAACTGACCAAGCGGGCCATCCGGGAGCAGGATGCCACCTTGCTGCTGCATCCCGTGGTGGGCCTGACCAAATCCGGCGACGTGGACCACTTTACACGTGTTCGCAGCTACCGTGCGCTGGCCCAAAACTTTTACTCGCCGGATGAGATCGTTTTGGCCCTGCTGCCCTTGGCGATGCGCCTGGCCGGTCCCCGCGAAGCCCTCTGGCACGCCTTGATCCGGCGCAATTACGGCGCAAATTTCTTGATCGTGGGCCGGGATCACGCCAGCCCAGGCAAGGATTCCCAGGGTCAGCCCTTTTACGGCCCCTACGACGCCCAGAAAATGGTGCAGCGTTACCAGGACGAATTGGGCGTGCTCCTGGTCCCCTTCCGGCAAATGGTCTACCTGCCCGATGAAAGGCGCTACGAGGAGGCGGACCGGTTGCCGGAGGGCAGCCAAACCGCCTCCATTTCAGGCACTCAGGTGCGGGAGGATTACCTCAACCAAGGCCGTCAGCTCCCCGGCTGGTTCACCCGTCCGCAGGTAGCTGAGATCCTGCACGAGACCTATCCGCCCCGTGACAGGCAGGGCTTTTGTGTCTGGTTCACCGGGCTGAGCGGATCGGGCAAATCGACAACCGCCGAGATTTTGACGGTGCTGCTGCTGGAGAGCGGGCGGCAGGTCACCGTGCTGGACGGCGACGTGGTACGGACTCACCTTTCCAAAGGCCTGGGCTTTACCCGCCAGGATCGCGATACCAATATCCGCCGCATCGGATTCGTGGCGGCCGAGCTGGTACGCCACGGAGGGGCTGTCATCTGCGCCGCTGTCAGCCCTTACCGATCGACCCGAAACGAGGTCCGGGCCATGATGCCGGAAGACGTTTTTGTGGAGGTCTTTGTCAACACTCCCCTGGAGGTGTGTGAAAGCCGCGACACCAAGGGGATGTACGTACGGGCGCGCAAGGGCGAAATCCGAGGCTTCACGGGGGTCGATGACCCTTACGAGCCTCCCGTATCGCCGGAGATCGTACTCGACACGGTGGGGAGGAGTCCCGAGGAAAATGCCCGTCTGATCGGAGATTTTCTCGGCCAGCGAGGCTTTTTGCGAAAGTGAGCTTTGAGCACCCGATGAGCCGCTGCAAACACTATCTTGTCACTGGGGGGGCAGGATTCATTGGGTCCCACCTGAGCGAGGCGCTGCTTGAGCAGGGCCATACAGTCACCATTATCGACGACCTGTCGACGGGCCGTTTCGAGAACATTCAGCACTTGGTGAAGCTCCACAGAGAGGATGAACGGTTTCACTTCGCCATCGACACCATCACCAACGAGACCGTCCTCGACCGTCTGGCCAGCCAGTGTGACACCATTGTCCATCTGGCCGCCGCCGTGGGCGTGCGGTTGATTGTGGAGAATCCGGTTCACACCATCGAGACAAATATCATGGGGACAGAGGCGGTCTTGAAAGCCGCTCTGAGATACCGGGCCAAGGTGCTGCTGGCTTCGACTTCCGAAGTCTATGGAAAGGGCAACTCGGTTCCCTTTCGGGAGGACGACGATGTTGTATTGGGCTCCACCAGCCGCAACCGCTGGGCTTATGCGGCCTCCAAGATGGTCGACGAGTTCCTGGCCCTGGCCTACTGGAGAGAAAAAAGCCTGCCGGTCGTCGTATTCAGGCTCTTCAACACTGTCGGCCCCCGCCAGACCGGACGCTATGGCATGGTGGTGCCGCGCCTGGTCCGCCAGGCACTGCAAGGGCGCCCGCTCACCGTCCACGGCGACGGCCAGCAATCGCGCTGCTTCCTGCATGTCCAGGACGCCCTGTCGGCAATCCTGGCACTCGCAGAGAACCCTGAAGCTGTGGGCCAAGTGTTCAACATCGGCTCGACCGAGGAAGTGACCATTCATGCATTAGCGGAAAGGATTTTGGATCAGGCGGGAGCCGGCGCCCCCGAGGGCCGAATCGCCCTTGTACCCTACCAGCAAGCCTATGCCAGTGGATTCGAAGACATGCGAAGGCGCGTCCCCGACGTCAGCAAGCTGCAGC
>JANQFM010000845.1 GCA_028277865.1 Acidobacteriota bacterium | reverse complement strand
ACTGCCTCCTCCCCTTCGCTTCATCATCCTGTTCCTGGTCTTGATCGTGGTGGTCATTTTGCGAGGCCAGGTGGTGCAGCCAGAGTTGGTCCCACTTCTTTACCTTCTGGCATTTTTGGGCGTAGGCCTCTACGCTTGGCTGGAGATTGCTTTGAGAAAGCGCCCTCCAAATGCTCAGGCACCTGTTCAGCAGCCAACCGATTTGGACGGGCAGCCCCAGGGTGAGGCGCCCTCGGGCCCGCCCCTTCCCCAGATGAACTGCGAAGATCGGCGCAAGCTGTATTGCCGCCGTTTGGTGCGCTTGTGCAATCGGCTGCAGCTCACCACCATCGACGTCAAGGCCGCCACGCGTCCCGAAGCGGCAGAGCTGGAATTGAGCGAGGTCTTTACCGCCCTGGACGTGATCGACTCTCAGAACCTCGAAAGGCTGCGTGAGGATGAGGCTTCCCTGGACGATCACCAAAAGATGGGGCGAGTTTCAGCTGCTGCCGCCGTCTCGCAATCGAATAGGCTGGTGCTGCTGGGAGATCCCGGCTCAGGCAAGTCTACTTTCGTCAATTACTTGGCTCTTTGCCTGGCCGGCGACTGGCTGGGCGGGAAAGTGAATTCCTCGCGCCTGGGCGAAGATTGGAAAGCGCCCCGGCTGCTCCCCGTGCTGGTGGTGCTGATGGAATTCGTGGCCGAGGGAATGCTCTCCGGCATGGGCCTGTGGGATTTCGTCAAGCACCGGCTCTCCTCAGAGCAGGCCGGCACAGACCTTTCCTCTTTTGCCGGGCCTCTTGAAAAGCACCTCAAACAGCAAGGAGGCCTGCTCATCCTGGACGGCTTGGACGAAGTTCCCGAAGCCGGCAAGGCCCGCCAGCGCCTTAAGCAGGCGGTCGTGTCGTTCGAAGATCTCTTTCCCGCCTGCCGTATCCTGGTGACGGCGCGCCCTTACGCCTACCAGAGCGAAGAGTGGCGCTTGCCCGGGTTCGAGGTGCGCCGCCTGGCCGATTTCAGTCCCGAGCAGGCGGAATCGTTCATCGAACGCTGGTACCGCCATGTGGCTGCCAAGGATCCCACCCTTTCCGAGGCTGAGGCCCAGCGCTACGCCGAACAGCTCAAGGCCCAGGCCAAGCAGAATCCCCGGCTGAGGGAGTTGGCGCCGCGGCCCCTTTTGCTCACCCTGATGGCCTCGCTGCATCGCTGGAGGGGCGGGGGTGCCCTGCCTGAAAGGCGCCAGGAGCTTTATGAAGCGGCCGTTCAGCTGCTGCTCGACCTGTGGCAGCGCCCCAAGGCGGCTTTCGACGGCCAGGGGAATCCCGTCACCGAGTACGACGTCTTCCAAGAACTGGGAATCTCTCAGGAGAGCCTGCGCAGCGCCTTGGAGAAAGTGGCTTACGAAGTCCACCGCGACCAGCCGGTAATGACCGGCGCCGCCAACATCGAAGCTCGCAAGCTGGCCGGCACCTTCTACGAGGCATCTGAGCGCAAGGAGGACATCTCCATTGTCCGTGCGACGCGCTACCTGACCCAAAGGGCAGGCCTGTTGATCGAGCGAGTTCCCGAGCAGGAGTATGCCTTTCCCCACCGCACCTTCCAGGAATACCTGGCGGCCAGCAAGGCCTACAGCGGCAGCCATTCCAGCATCTGGTACCTGGTGGGACTGTGCTGCGCACCCTCTCAGCAGGGCAAGGCCAGCCACGCCGACCACTACGCCGCATTGCGCGCCGCCCAGGCCGTGATCGAGAACGGCCAGCAGCGGCGCGTCCCGGACAGCAAGCTTGAGCTGATGAACAAGTTGCGGAGCCGCCTAGAACAGCTATGCGCTTCCGGTGCCCTGCCGCCCCCGGATCGTGCCGAGGCGGGCCGGGCGCTCGCCGGGCTGGGCGACCGGCGTCCCGGAGTAGGCCTGCGCCCCGACGGCTCTGACTTGCCCGACATCCAATGGCGCTTTGTTCCAGCCGGTCAGCTGGCCATGGGCTCGGCCAAGGGAGAAGAAGACGCTTTCGAAAACGAAATCGGCCCCGGCGGCCAGCCCCTTCCCGTCGAAGTCGGATCCTTCCGGCTGGCCGCTTTCCCGGTTACGAATGCCCAGTTTCGGCCGTTTGTCGAAGGCGACGGCTACAGCAATGCCGACTACTGGACCAAGGCCGGCTGGGGCTGGAAGGAAAGCCGCAAGCACACTGAACCAGTTTTGTGGCGCAACTCTGGCTGGAACCTCGACAACCACCCTGTGGTCGGCGTGAGCTGGTACGAAGCAGTGGCTTGGTGCAACTGGCTCACGCTTCGCCTCGAGGAGGCCGGTGAGCTGGAAAGAGGGCAGCAGGTGCGCTTGCCGACGGAGGCTGAATGGGAATGGGCCGCCCGAGGTCCGCAGGGCCGGAAATTCCCCTGGGGAGACCGTTGGCGGGAAGGTTCCTGCAACAGTGAAGAAGCGGGAATCGGGCGTACAAGCGCCGTGGGCCTCTTTCCAAGTGGCACCCCTGAATCGGGCCTCTATGACTTGAGCGGCAACGTGTGGGAGTGGTGCTCCACGAAGTGGCGAGACAGCTATGCCGCTGAAGCGGACGAGTCACTGGAAGGGGAGGACGGACGGATCCTGCGTGGCGGTGCCTACTGGGATGACCAGAACGGCGTCCGTTGCGCCCGCCTCCTCGGGCGCTTCCCGCGCATCTGGGGCAGGAACAGGGGATTTCGCTGCGCCCAGTAACTCTCAATTCTGCGTCTTCTGTTTTCTGAATTCTGTTTTCTGTTTTCCGAGGTCGCCGAACGGCGACCTCGGGCGAAATTTTTGAAATGAGGACCTTCAAAAACCTCTGGCCCGATCTGTGCAGCTTCGGAAACCTCTACCTGGCCTGGC
>JANQFM010000842.1 GCA_028277865.1 Acidobacteriota bacterium | reverse complement strand
ATGGGCAAGGCGGATATCGCCTTTGGCATGCTGGGGACGGAGTTGTGGTCTCGCCAGGGCTTGTCGCTGCTGGTCCAGTCCGCCCGCCGCCTGGGCAAGCGAGGCTCTCTGCAATTGGGCGCCGAACTGCTGGGCAGTGCCCGCCACTGGCTGAGCCGGGCTTTCGCCTCGCCCCAGCTCCACGGGCTGCTGGCCCCCTGGGTGCTGCACACCGGATTGGGTCCCGACGCCGCAGGCTCCGGCTTCATGGCCCAGGTCATCTCGGCAGCCTTGCAGCTGGGAGGCATGCCGGTCCCCAAGGGAGGCGGCGAACGCTTGGTGGACGCCTTTTCGTCCCTTATTTCCGACAGCGGAGGGCAACTCAGGACCGGTTGCCAGGCGGATCAGATCCTGGTGGAAAAGGGAAGAGCCACGGGAGTCCGGCTGGCTGACGGCGAGATGGTCCAAGCCCGCCGGGCAGTGATCTGCAGCGTCACACCGACGCAGCTATACCTGCGCCTGCTGAAGCCTCAAGACGTCCCCGATTGGGTGAGCAAAGCAGCCCGCAGCTACCGCTACGGAAGAGCCGACATGCAAATCCACCTGGCCCTTGCCGAGCCTCCCCAATGGCCGGGCGGGGACGAGCGCTTCCTCAAGACCGCCATCCTCCATCTCACACCGGGCTTGGATGCCGTTTCGAAAGCCGTCAACCAGGCCGAGCGAGGATTGCTGCCTGAAGAAGCCACCATCGTGGTCGGCCAACCCACTGCCGTCGACCCGTCAAGGGCGCCTGGCAACGGCTGGATCTTGTGGCTGCAGCTGCAGGAACTCCCCTCCAGGCCGCTGGGGGACGCGGCAGGGGAAATCGAAACCGGAAGCAAGGGGTGGACCGAAGAGTTGCGCGAGCGCTACGCCGACCGCATCCTGGCACGGCTCGGCCGCCAGATCCCCAACCTGCAAGACGCCATTAGAAAGCGCGTGGTCCTGTCCCCTGCCGATCTTGAAAAGCTCAACGTAAACCTGGTGGGCGGCGACCCTTATGCCGGCGCCTGCGATCTGGACCAGTTCTTTCTCAACAGGCCCCTGCCCGGACTTCCCCACCACCGCACGCCCATCCGCGGCCTTTACCACATCGGCGCATCGACCCATCCCGGGCCGGGATTGCACGGTGCGTCCGGCTACATGGCTGCCCGGCAGCTTCTCAAGAGGAAATGATGTCTGGGGTCGCTGAAAGGGATCCAGCGCAGGGGCGGCCTGTCCACCCAGTAGAAAAGACGAAGGGCGCATGAAAGTGCCTGAGATTTCAAACACTCCCATGCGCCCGGTGGATGTGAGTCTCTCGCTGTGCATCCACTGTGCACATCAGAGAGTTTTGGCACTAGGGCCGGTTGATCATCAACTCGCGGGCATCCTCCAGACGGGACCTTGCCCGAGACATGAAGAAATTGCGGGTATTGAAGCTCGTGGTGTTGATGGCACGGCTCAGGTCGTCGCGGGCGCCTTTGAACTTGGGAACAGCATCGGCGAAGTGCAGCCTGCCTTCGTTCAGGACCTCGATGGCATCTTCCGCTTCAGCACGGGCGATCCTGAGGTTGATTTTACGTTTGGCGGCATTGGCGGACGTGACTGCAAAGGAGAAGGACTTTGTGATCAGTTCGATGGCCGAACGGGCGTTTTCGTCGGCGTTGATGACGCGCATGAAGGCACCCACGTTGGCGACTTGCGCACCGTTCAGGCCCGTGATGGCCGGCAAAACGGTCCCGTCTCGCAGCACCCTCTGTGAGGTATAGAAAGCCACAGCTCCCTCCACCGTCTCGATCGAATTGGAGTGGAAGAAGGGGCCGGTGTCGGCGGCTTCCACCACCGTCGGGACGTTGAAGAGCAGGGTTCCGCTGCCGAAGCCGTCGTCGAGAGGGAAATTGGCCGGATCGATGACAAAGCCTGGCTGATCCTCAAGCACATCGTGCCGAGGCCCGAAGGAGCGGTTGGTGCTGTCGCCGAAAACGGCGGGGTCCGAGTTCGCGCCGGCATTGAAGTGACAGGCGTTGCAGGCGGTCCCGTTGCCCATGTTGACGCCCATGAAATTGAGGCGGCCCTGGTCGGCGCTTTCGTTCGTCAAGGTGATGGTGTTGAGGTCGTCGAATTCCTCCTGACGGCCCATCGACAGCTGAAAGGCCTCCATGGCATCCAACTCATACTCGGTGGGCAGGCGGAAATCAGAGCCGTCTTGCCGGGCCAGGGTCTTGGGGAAATGCTGGGTCACCGCGCCAACGGCAAAGTCCCTCAGGGTACCCTGCAGGGGGGATCCGTCGCCGCTCCAGCCTGTCCGCTCATCCGGAGGGACGGTCGTCCCATCCGGAAAAGCCGCTGTGGGCGGCTCCAGCGAAGTGCGCATTCCCAAGGTGTGCGGCACCCCGCGCATGGTGAAGTTGTTCGCCAAATCGCCGAAGCCGTTGGTGTTCTCCAAGATCAGGGCTGCCTTGCGCATCAACTCGGGCTTTTCGAAGTTGTTCATCAGAGCAGGGACGAACTCAGCCACGAAAAGGGGATCGTTGTTGGGCAGGGTGGCGATGAACCTGGGATCGATGGTGAGGTTGTTCTCTTCCGGATGGCAGGTACCGCAGGTGCGGCCGTTGCCGTCGAAGGTTTCGAAGAAGAAAAGGTCGCGGCCATCGTTGATCAGGTCGGCATCGGGGAATGAGTCGGGCAGGATCCCCTGGGCTTGAACGGCCGGGGGCACCAGGGAGTTGACCACTCTGGCCAGTACGCTCACGTCATCCTCTCCCGCCTGACGGGTTTCCAGGTCGGCGTAGTGGCGAAGCTTCTGGAAGAGAAGCACCGAGCCGAACAGGACGCCCTGCTCGCCGGGATGCGCATCCTGATGAGCCACGACCACCCAATCCAGCTGGAAGTCCTTTAGCTGCTCGGCATCAATCGAGGCCTCCATGCGCGCCAGACCGTCTTCGCCCTGCGTCATGCGGCCCACACGGATCAGCTTGTCGCCGGGTTCCGGACGGGTGCTGCGCTCTTCGCCCGCGACGTTGTCCACCAGCCAGACATCCGAGATCTCCTCTTCCAGCCCTCGGACCAGAATCGAGAAGTCGCCGTCCTTCAGATCGAGGTAAGCCCGCCCCGAAGCGGCGCTGTACTCGCTGGAAAGGGACTTGTTCCAGACCAGGTTGACGGCCAGCCGCCCCTCGTACAAGGACGTGTACTCCTCCTCCCACTCCTTGTAATTGACAAGCAGCGTCTTATAGTTGGCCAGGCCGGGCAGGCTCTCCCGCTCGATCGAGGCCGTCCCGACGGGATCAGGCCCCAGCGACGTGGTCAGGAGCAGCACGGCGCAAGCTCCAACGACGCCACTGACCACCAGGATACAAACTTTCCGAAATGTCATTGTTGTTCCTCCCTATTTGACAATTCAGGTTGGTTCTACAATTACTTGTAGAAAATGCAAAATACATTGCATCAGACTATAACGGCCTGACTCGGGGAGGTCAACTGAAAAATCCAGGGAAAGGCCAAAAAACGCGAGCAGACAGCCGACGAGATCCCGATCTTGGGTCTGGATGGCTGCGGCTGCGAAAAAATTGATCCGTAGGGCAACAATCCGCGCCTCTGCAGCGTATAAGGCTCATGAGAGGTAAACCATGAAATCGCACTCTGTTATTCAAATGCATCCCGGCATTCGGATTGACAAGATACCCGCAGCAGGTTTTCCAGGACTGCTCTTCGTCGTGAGCACGATCCTGCTTTGCCTGAGCGTTCCGGCTGTTCAACTTTTTTTCCTGAGCAGTCTGACCCTGGGCCTGATCGGCGCTGCGCTTTTGAACTACTGGCGCCGCTGATCGCGCGTTTCGCGCAAAGACGAAAAGAGCGCCAAGTTGCTTTTTCAGAAGGGCTCCGAGCTTCTTGGCGTTCTTGGCGGGAAACCCTCTCCCCTACCAGCTCAACCGCACCGCGAACTGCAGCTGCCTTGGGTTGAAGATGGCCCGGGGGGTTCCGAAGAAGGGGTTGCGGGCACCTTCCAGGAAAGTCCCCGGAGTGCCCGGCGCATTGAAGATCGAATCCCCGTAGACGGTGTTGAAGAAGCGGATGTTGAGCGTGTTGAAGAGGTTGAAGGCCTCGACGGTGAATTCGGCCTCGAGCCTGTCGCCCAAGGGAACGCTGCGCGAAGCCCGTACATCGACGCTCTTGAAGGCATCGCCCTCGAAGGTGTTGCGCGCGTCCAGCCCCACCCGGTCGTTGACCGGAAAGCCGTCCCCGTTGGCGTCAAACCCGGCGAACTTGGTGAAGTGATGGGGCGAGTTGAGGCTGATGATGGTCCCGAAGGTCCAGTCGCGCAGCAGTGGATGGCTCTGCCCGGGGGTCGAGACGGCTGAGTTGAAAACAAATCGGTGGCGCACGTCATCCGACGAGACGGCCCGTTCCAAGTCGAAACGGTTGGCGTTTTCTGGAATAAGAACAAAGCTGGGGTTGGGGCCGTCGTCAATGGTCTTGGAGTAGGTGTAGCTCAGGCCGAAGCTGAAGTTGTCCTTGAAGCGGCGGTTCAGGTTGACCAGCAGGCCGTGGTAGATGGAGTTCCAGCGCGAGTCGGCCTCGAAGTAAAGGGTGAATTCGGGCTCGCGGAAAGAGGGGATGGCGTTGAATCG
>JANQFM010000841.1 GCA_028277865.1 Acidobacteriota bacterium | reverse complement strand
AATCGACCGCGTCAGCAAACGCCGCCCCTGGTTCCGCGAGGACGAGCACTCCTTTCCCCGCATAGCCGCCCAGGCGGCCAAGATCCAGCGCGCCGGAGGTCTGGTGGGCGTTGGAGGGCACGGCCAGATGCAGGGACTGGGCTTCCACTGGGAGATGTGGTCACTGGCCATGGGCGGAATGACCCCTCAAGAGGTTTTGAAGGCAGCCACCATCGACGGCGCCCACATCATCGGGCTGGGACAGGATCTGGGCAGTATCGAAGTCGGCAAGCTGGCCGACTTGGTGATCCTGGACGAGAACCCTCTGGAGAACATCCGCAACACCAACACGGTTCGTTACGTGATGAAAAACGGAGAGCTGTTCGATGGGGACACCCTGGATGAGGTCTGGCCCCAGGAAAAGCAAATCCCAGCCTTCTGGTGGTGGGAAGCCAACCCGCAGCAGTGAGCCTGAAGGGCTTCGCGCCAAGACGCCAAAAGCGCAACTCACTTTACTTTGCGCCCTTAGCGTCTTGGCGCGAAACCTCCCTACACCTCCTCGAAAGCTGGCAAGTAGCGCACCCAGCCGCGCCGGCCCTGCAACGCTCCCGGCTTCAGTTCGGCCACCATGAAGGCGTGATCGAAGCTGTGGTCCTGAAAGTGCAGCCCCAATGGCGCCGCAGGCCGGAACCCGAAGCGCGGGTAGTATTCGGGATGACCCAGCACGAAGACCACCGGCCGGTCGATCCCCAGGCATACGTCCAGCCCGGCGCGGACCAGCTGCGATCCGATCCCCTGTCGCTGAAACTGCGGATCGACCGCCATGGGCGCCAACCCCATGGCCGGCACCTGACCGGGCTTGGAGCTGTCTTCGATCGCCACCGGCGTAAAGAGAATGTGTCCCGCCGGCTGCCCATCCGACTCTGCCACCAGCGAAATCATCGGATCCGCCTGAGTGCGCAGCCTATCCACCAGCCGAGCCTCGTCCGGACCCCCGAAGGCCCTTTCATTGATCCGAAAGACCGCCTCCCGATCCGAGTCCTGCTCTGGCCGAACCTCAATCGAAGTCATAGCGGTTCCCCCAGCGCTCAAAAGCCGTAAACCCGATGACCTGCTGCGGGTCGGAATAATCCTACGGCATACACCCCGACAATGGATAGATCAACCTGACGCCCAACACTTCAGCCGCCCCCCTGTCGAGTCCACCCCCAACCGGAGCGAATGAGTCCCGATCGTGATTGGAGCCAGATCCGAAATGTGCTCAAGCCGTCGTGAATCGCCCCAGAAAAGCTTACGTACCTCGAATAAGACTTACGTTCGTACTTTGCATGACAGGCCGTTCGAACGGAGCGTTCCTTGATCTTGACCTGGAAAACGGGTGAGTCGTATTATGAGGCAATATGAGTCGCCTAGTGACTCACCGAGGAGGCTATCGTGCAGCAACTCACGATTCGAGGCTTCGGTATGGAACTCGAAGAGAAGATCCGCAACTTGGCCAAGGAGAATGGCATTTCGCTGAACAAGGCCGCCGTCCGTCTCCTTCGCCGAGGCGCCGGATTGGACGAAACCTCTGCTGCCGAAGACGTTATCGGCTCATCACTCGATCATCTCGCGGGTACTTGGAGTGAGGAGGAGGCAGAATTGATGAGTCGGGTCGAAGAGGATTTCGAGCGCATCGATCCCGTCACCGTCAGGTCTAATCTGGCAGCCTCCTGAATTTGCCTCCTCATACTCCTTGTCAAGTTTTGCTCCTTCTGCTACCTGTTTGCCGTTTACCCGTAAGAACGACTTTTTGTTCACTGCTGAATGCCAAAATCTAGCGAGGCAGCGCCTCAGACCGACCGCAGAAGGATTTCGGGTTCCAGGTTCCGGGTTCCGGGTTTTCGGGATTCGGACTCTGGAATCCGGAACCTGGG
>JANQFM010000273.1 GCA_028277865.1 Acidobacteriota bacterium | reverse complement strand
CGACGGCCCTTGCGGCTCCTCGCGACGACAACTCGTGAGAAATCCGGGTTAAGGAGTGCCGG
This sequence comes from Acidobacteriota bacterium, assembly GCA_028277865.1. Taxonomy (GTDB): domain Bacteria; phylum Acidobacteriota; class UBA6911; order RPQK01; family DATIPO01; genus JANQFM01. The sequence continues at coordinate 2,867 of JANQFM010000273.1, read as the reverse complement.
GCGCTGGAAAAAATAGAAGCCACGTGCCGGGCTTGTCCCGGTCGGGCTGTGTTTAGTAACCAGACCCGCTTCATAAAACACTGTCGCCACCACGGAGCTTGACTCCGTGGAGGGATGTTTCACGGCTGGGCTTCAACCGTCGGCAAGATTCCCCTTCCAATACCTGCAACCCTCCGCCGCCCTGCAATTCGCACCTTTTGCGGGCTATTCCGCCAATTCGGTCATCTCGCCCATCGCTTGGCAAACACCGCCCCACCGAGGCAAGCTCGGATGGTGGCGTTTTCCTTTTCGCCGATCCCGTCTGGTCTGCCAAACACGGCCCGACCGGGACAAGCCCGGCACGTGGCCTCCATCCTTGCCAGTCCTCTTAAGTGAACGGTATTGGGGATAAACCGCACAGGGTGCAGAGAGAAAACGCGGAGAGCAGCAGTAAAGATCTTCTTTCTGCGCCCTCTGCGGTTATCTCCCGAATAGCCGACGATAGGATTCAGGGTTTGCTGCCCGATGCCTCTTCTGCAGCTGTGCGTTGTGTCCCGTCGGCAGTCCCAACTCTCGCAGCATGTCCTCGTCGTAGTAGGCCTGCTTCCAGTTGGAGGCCTTTTGCAGTTGCTCGACAGCGATTCCTACTGAAAAGGCCAAATTGGCAAAGCGGATGTCGGCCCCCGCAAGCACAGCGCCGGCCAGGTTGGCGCGGCGCAGATTGGCAGCCGACAAGTTGGATCGGCGCAGGTCAGCGGACCTCAAATCAGTATCCACCAGCAAGGCGCCGGAGAGGTCGGTGCCGGAAAGGTGGGCGGACGCCATTTGCGCCATCCAGAGATTCGCTTCTGAGAGGTCTGTCTCCTCCAGATGGGATTTCGACAAATCGGCCAAGCCCAGCACAGCCCGTCTCAGAACAGTCCGGCTCAAGTTCGCCCCCGGCAGCTTGGCCCGGCGCAGGTTGGCCCTGGTGCCTGCGCCTGCATCGGATTCCAGCCACAGGGAGTGCTGCTTGAGCACGGTCGCCAAGTCATCTGAGCTGCGGATCGTTCCGGAGGTGTCAATCCATGTCCATTGTTGGGCTGTGAGAGGCCAACAGAAGGCAAGCAAAGGGATCAGGCTGAGAGGCTTCATTTGTCCATCATCGGCATTCCGATCAATGGGCGCAAGCATCCGAGGAGTCTGGAGGCGGTCAGGGGTTCCGGGCTCCGGACCCCGGGTTCCAGATCACAGCCCTGATCCCAAAAACCCGGAACCTGAAGCCCGGAACCCGGACTCCGGACTCCGGACTCCGGCCCCCTATCCCTTTTCTGTCAGCAAGGGGGCGTCGACCGGGTACTGGCTGCCGAACTGCATGATCTGGCAGGCCTTGCGCTGGGCTGGATTGATGACCACAGGTGCAAAAAGGTTGATGGTCGAGCAATTGGGGTCTTCGTCGATGGTGACGACGCACAGGACGGCAGCTTCTTCGGGGCTATGCAGGCCCAATTGGCGGCGCTGCTTGGAAGGGATTTCCAGTTGGTAGCCACTGCTGACGGTTTGGGGAGGCAGCAGGGGGAAGGAGATGTTGGGGTCGTCCACGGACTGGAAGAACCTCATGGGCGCAAAGTCTTGCGACTCGATGAGCAAGAAGCGCTTGAGGCCTTCAAAGCCGGGTATCCCCTCCTCGAATCCGACGATGTCTTGCGGGTTGTAGGAGATCTCTCCAAAGCGGATCGATTTGAGCACGTCGGGCATCATCCTATTAGATCAAAAAGCGAGGCGCGCTGCCGGGCGCTGACTTGAAGGGCGGCCTGCAGGCGGGTTTCGGCACCGGTCAGCGCGGTGATGGACTCGGCCAAGTCGGCGTCTTCCAGGCTGGACAGTTCCTGGATCAAGGTCAGCATGGAGGTGTCCAGCTCTTGGCCGACCGCCTCGACCTGCTTAATGGATTCGGAGATTTTCACCCGGGCGATGTCGATGACCCGTCCGGCTTCGGTCAGGCGTGACATCATGGATTGGGCTGTTGCCAAGTCTCCAGCCCGCAGGGCGTCAGCCAGTTGGGTCAGGCTGTTGAGCAGGTCGGTGGAGGGTTCGGTGAAGACCGTATCGCCGGACACGGAGACCTGAATCGTCTTGCCTTTGGCGATCTCCACCTGCAGGGGCCGCGAATCGCCCTGGTAGACGTAAGTGCCGGCCGCCAGCTGAAAGGGTTGGGTTCGGGTTTGGGAGCCCGAGAAGATGTTGCGCCCGTCCACCGAGGTGTCGGCCAGTCTCAGCACCGATTGCTGAATCTGGTCGATTTCAGAGGCGATAGTGTCGAGCTGATCCTGGTTGACGATGCCGCCCAAGGCGAAGGCGGTGCGCTCGATGGCCGTATCCAGGGTATTGCGCAGCGAATTGAAGGCCTCGTCGGCAGCGCCCAGCAGCACCTGGCTTCGCTGCAGATTGCGTTCATACTGGTTGATGCGCGACAGTTCGCTGCGAATGCGCACGACTCTGGCGCTGGAGGCCGGATCTTGACCTGGCTGTTGAAGCTTCTTCCCCGAAGCGACCTCCCGTGTGCGGGTGAAGATGTCCCGGTTGATCTTTCCCAGGTTGGACATGATCAACCGAAATGCCATTCCGTCCGAGATTCTCATGTCCCCCTACTTATCGGAAGCAGGGCCGTGGACTTCAGGGGCAGGAGAGTTTCACGCCTTCTGCGCAGGGAACATCGCCCCACCGAGGCAAGCTCGGGGGTGGCGCATCATGCCTTTTGCCCGGTTCTGGTTTCCAAACACCGCCCGACCGGGACGAGCCCGGCACGTTGGCCATATATTCTCCGCGCCGGTTTCTTTCCTTTAGTGAGCAGCCTTGGGGTTAGCCCTTGCGTAAGCATTCGGTTAACCCGTGGGAGGAATTGAATC
>JANQFM010000789.1 GCA_028277865.1 Acidobacteriota bacterium | reverse complement strand
CGTTGTAGGCGCGCAGGGCGTCCTCGCCCAGCTGGGAGGCAAACCAGAGTTCCTTCTGGGCCTGGGTGACGGCCAATCGTTCGATCGGGTGCAGATTTTGGGGACTGTCCCCAATTGCTCCAATTGCTCCAATTACTCGGGGGTCGGCGCTGCGGTTTTCGGGACTGTCCCCAATGGGACCGTCCCCAATGGGACCGGCGCCGCTGGCGGGATCGGATCCGGGCAGGAAGCCTCCCTTTTGCAGGGCTCGGACACTGCGGCGAACCGCTTCGACAACACGCTGCAAATCTTCGTCGCTATGGGCTGTGGAAAGGAAGGCGGGACGCCCGGCCCGAGCGTACACCCCGTGGTCGCGCAGCTGGTAAAAGAACAGGTTGGGGTGCTTGACCTCGGGGCCGAAGACGAAGTAGCAGATCGACTGCCACTGCATCATGCTGATGGGAACCCCGGCCTGGCGGAAGAATTCATTGAGCGTTGCAGCCAATCGGGCCGCTTGACGTCCCAGCCCTTCCTGCAGCTCCGGGCCGCTTTGGCGCAATTGCTCCAAGACCGTGCAGACGGCCGGCATGGTGAGGGGATGGCGGAAATAGGTCCCGGTGATGAAGGTGGTTTCAGCCTCGGGATAGGAGGCGTCCCCGTAATTCCACATGCCTCCGTCCAGGGCGTCCAGGTACTCGGCCTTCCCCGACACCACTCCCACCGGAAGGCCAGCGCCCACGCCCTTGCCGTAGGTGACGATGTCGGCCCGCACCCCGAAGGCCGACTGGGCGCCGCCGGGGTGGATGCGGAAGCCGGTGATCACCTCGTCCAGGATGAGGGCCGTCCCCGACTCCTGAGTGACCTGGCGCAGCTGTTTGAGGAAGGCCTGGGTGTCGAAGCCGCCGGGACGGCGCGACTGCTCGGGTTCGACCACCACGGCGGCCAGCTCATGGGCGCAGCCCTTGAGGATCTCGATGGAGCGGGGGCTGCAGTACTCCAATACCATCACCGTCTCCGAGACGGTCGGACTGACCCCCGGCGCCATGGGGAAGCTGCCCGGACGCCCGTCCGGCCCCTCATCGGGCAGCGCCAGCGCCTCGTCGAAGAATCCGTGGTAGCCCCCCTCGAAGAGGGCGATGCGGGTGCGCCCCGTGCGGGTGCGGGCCAGGCGGACGGCGGTCATCACGGCCTCGGTGCCGGAATTCAGGAAGGAGGCCCGCTCGTTGCCCGTCATCTGGCAGATCAGGCGGGCGGCTCGCCCCGCCGCAGGCGACTCCAGGCCCATCCCCAAACCCTGTCGGCTCTGCTCCCGCAAGGCTTCCAGCAGAAAGGGAGGCGAGTGCCCGAAAAGCAGGGTGCCGAAGCCCATGGCCAGATCGACGTACTCGTTGCCGTCCAGATCCCAGACCCTCGATCCCTGGCCGCGCTTGAAGTAGAGGGGGTAGAGCAGCTCCTTCCAGAGCAGCCGGAACCCGGCAGAGCTGCGGCTGTTGGCCAGCACGGGGCGGTCCTGCTGGGCCTGCTCTTTGGAGCGACGGGTCTTGCGGTTGAGTCGCTGGATCAGCTCTTGCAGGTAGCTGCGCTGGCTGGGGCTCAGCCCGTCCGACCCCGGCTGGATGGGCTTGTAGGGGACGTAGGCCGGCGCTTCTGCTGCGGCTGCCCCCTGCTCGACTGCCGGAACCTTCACCTGATGAGGCGGTGTCGGAGCAGCTTCTCGCGCTGGCCGGGTTCCTTCAGGATCTGCCTGGGAGGGCGGTGCCGGGCTGGGCGGCTCAGGCGGGACTCCGCCCTCTTGCAGCACGTTGAGCTGCTGGGCGATGATGCGCGTCAGCGCTTGGGAATGCTCTTCCATGGCCCGCAGCTGACGGGCCATCAAACCTTGCAGCCCTTCCCCGTTCTCCGACGCTGCGGCCTCAGAGGGCTCAGCGACCGGACTGGGCTGGGTCGGCTGCGCAGGCCCGCCGGGAGCGCCTGCATCTTGCAGGCCTCTGGCTTGCGCCGCCGGGGCTGAATCCGCCTCGACCGCCTCAAGCGCTTGCGCCGGCGGCAGTGCGGGCGGCGTCTTCTCTTGGGGCAGGACTTGATCGAGGTGAGCGGCCACATCCACGAGCGTGGTCAGCTCCTCCATCAATTTACGGAACGGGATGCGCACGCCCAGCCTTTTTTGAATCTGCTGGCTGATCTGCAAAAGCCGCAACGAGTCCAGCCCCATTTCCAGAAAGCCTGT
>JANQFM010000770.1 GCA_028277865.1 Acidobacteriota bacterium | reverse complement strand
AGCCTACAGGAGGCTGGCCCGCAAGTATCACCCCGACGTGAATCCGGGCGACAAAGCGGCTGAGGAGCGATTCAAGGCCATCCAGTCCGCCCACCAAGTGCTGAGCGACCCCGAAAAGCGCAAGATCTATGACCGGTTCGGCACCTACCGCGAAGGGATGAAGGATCAGCCCGGAGCGGGCTTCGGAGGGGGTGTCGGCTTTGAAGGCTTTGATTTCGGCGGATTCGGCGGGGGGAAGCAGGGGAGTTTCAGGGATATCTTTTCCGACCTTTTCGGGGGCGGGCGTTCGCGCCGTGCCGCCACCAGCCCGGAACAGGGCGCCGATTTGGAGTACCGTCTTTCCATCGCCTTTCTCGAGGCGGTCAAGGGTACCCGCAAGCGCATCAGCCTGACCCGCCGGGCACCCTGCTCCCGCTGCAAGGGCAGCGGGTCCATTTCGGGCCGAACCACTGCCGAATGCTCCCGCTGCGGCGGCAGCGGCAAGATGCAGCAGACCCACGGGACCATGAGTTTCACGACTCATTGCCCCGAATGCGGCGGCAGCGGCAAAAGGCGGGTGGGAGACTGCCCGGCTTGCGGCGGCGAGGGCTCCGTTCCGCGCACCGAGACCATTCAGGTGAATATCCCGGCGGGAGTGGATTCCGGCTCGCGCGTCCGGGTGCCCGGAAAAGGAAATAGTGGACGATTTGGCGGTTCATCGGGAGACCTTTACTTGAACGTCCATGTCGAACCGCACCCTTTTTTCGGCAGAAAGGGCAACCACATCACCTGCCAAATTCCCGTGACCGTCACCGAGGCCGCCTTGGGAACCCGCATCGAGGTTCCCACCATCGACGGCAAGACCATGCTCAAGATCCCTCCGGGGACTCAGAGCGGTCAAAAGATGCGCATGCGCTCGCGGGGCGTGTTGTCGCGCAAGAACGGGCAGCGTGGAGACCAATTGGTGGAGGTCAAGATCGTCCTGCCGCCCATCCGTGACGAGCGCTCCAAGGAGATCCTGCGCGAGTTCGCCAAGATCAACCCGCAGGATCCGAGAAAGGATCTGGGAAAAAGGATGTAGGGAGAAGTCAGTTGTCAGTTGTCAGTTGTCAGTTGTCGGTTGTCGGTTGTTGTGTCGGATCTTCGACCTCGAGCCGGAATGGCAACAGGCAACTGGCCAAACGGTCTGGTTCTGAAGCCGCAGGTAGCGGGAATCTGGATTTCTGAAACCCGGAACCCGGAGCCCAATACACTGAGCTCGGACCCTGGATTCAGACTCTCTGACTGACAACTGACAACTGACAACTGACAACCGACAACTGAAAATGAGCATGAAATCGGTCGGCTATACCATCGGCGTAGTGGCGGAGATGTACGAGATCCATCCTCAGACGTTGCGCACCTACGAGCGGGAAGGATTGCTGAGCCCTTCGCGCAGCCGGGGCAACACGCGGCTTTTCAGCGACGACGACCTGCAGCGCCTGGAGATGATCCTTGCCCTGACCCGCGACCTGGGAGTCAACCTGGCCGGGGTGGAAGTCATCCTCAACATGCGCGAGAAAATGGAGGCCATGCAAAGCGAGGTCGAAAGCCTGATCGAGTACCTGTGCCACCAGTTCGACCTCAATTCCGAGTTCTTGAACGAACGCGTCAAAACCGCCCTCATCCGAGTCCCTCCTTCGCAGCTGGTCCGAATCCGGGAGAGAAAGGAATAACCGCCCAATTACAAAGGGTGCAAAGTCACCTTATCTGGCTCATCTGCCGAGCCTGGGATGGGGGAAATCCCCCAAGGGGAGGCTGACGCCCAGGGGATCTTCGCGCAGGCCTCTCTGTAAGTCTCTGTTAAAGCTGAACTTGAAAAACAGGTCTCCTTGATGTCGAGTGGTACCCGGATTGCGTTCCAGGCCTGATGCCTGTCCATTCAGCGAAAGGAGGCTGTCATGAGCAGAATCATTTCGCTTCGAGCTGCATTGAGCCTGGCGCTCTTGTGCTTTGTTGGGGTCTTGCCGGCCTGCCAGGCCGGCGGGTTCCACATTCCGCAGGGAGATCCGGTCAAAGGCCGTGCCATCTTCACGGAGGTGAGCTGCCACACTTGTCACCGGGTCCAAGGCGAGGAATTTCCCAGGCCTGTGGCTTCGCCGCCGGTACCGGTCGTACTCGGATCGCCGCTCAACAGGCAAAGCAGGCAATACCTGGCCGAATCCATCATCGCCCCCTCGCACCGATTCGCCCATCCCCGGCCCCTCTACTCCGATCCGCCCTTCGAGTACAGCCGGGCCGAATATGAAAACATCCGCTCCGGCAAGCTGTCGCGCATGGGCGACTACAGCGAGTTGATGACCGTACGCGAACTGTTCGATCTGGTCAGCTACCTGGACTCCCTGCAGAAACGAAAACCGGGCGAGGTGGCCAGCAACTGAGAAAGTTGTCAGTTGTCAGTTGTCAGCCAGAAATGGATCCGGAATCGGGAACTCGGAGTGGAGAAGAAGTTCGGAGTCTAAAAGCCCATGAATCTGGAATGCGTTACTTTCTTGACTGCCAACTGCCAACTGCCAACTGCCAACTGCCAACTGCCAACTGCCAACTGCCAACTGCCAACTGCCAACTGACCAGAGGTGAGCCATGAA
>JANQFM010000764.1 GCA_028277865.1 Acidobacteriota bacterium | reverse complement strand
AAGAAGCAGCGACTTTGCGGCAATGCGGAGGGAATTCCCTTTCTGCCTCCCGGATGGATCGTCATGGAGTCAGATCAGCTTTTTGGTCACGAAATGCATGCTGAACGGTTTTCCATCGCGTCGGACACCCATGTCGAACTTGCGGCCTGCTTCCCGTAGGATCGCCTTTAACTCGGGCAAGGAAATCTCGTCGCTGGGTCGGTGGTTGATGGAGACGATTTCATCACCCTTGCACAGGCCCGCCTCGGCCGCAGGGGAGCCGCCCACCACGAAGACGACCTCAAACCTCTTGTATTCAGGCGGCTTGTCGATGAGGACCAAGCCCGACTTGTCGTATTCGAAGGGGGCTGCAAAACGGGAGTCGGGCTCCAGGCTCATCCAGCCGGCGCCGTAGTCGAAACGGACCTTGAGGCGGCTCAGGATCTGAGCCCCGAGGATCCCGGCAAAGCCGGTTTCGCCCAGGGCTCCTTGGTCTTGGAGGGCGAGTCCCGACAGGGGACGCTCGATCCGAATCGGCCCCAAGAACGCCTCACTGAGCCTGCCGACCCGTACCCTCGTCTGGCCGCCGACCCCGAAGGTAACGGTTGAAATCGAAGGGGAGACCTTCTCCAGCAGTCGCTGCTTCTCAACGAAAGGATGGTTGAAAACGAGGCCAATGTCGGCCCCGGAATCGAGCATCATCACCATCTGAATCCCGCCTGGAGGAGTCGACTCCACCTCGGCGAAAGGAACGCCGGAGAGGATTGCGATCCGGATTCGGTCGCCTTGCCCTTCCCAGGAGTGAGAGTCGGGCTTAATGAAGGTCGCCTCCTTTGCCTGATAGTCCAAGTCCACGACGAAATCTCGAATGAACGAGCCTCCCAGGATGCCGAAGATATTCAAACCCGCTGCCCGGTGAGCGATCGCATCGATGTCGATCACCATGATGTTGCGGGGTCGGCTGCCCAGCGTCCCGACTTGAAGGGAGACGTCGCGGACAAGATCGATCTTGGTCTTTGCGCCGTCACCGACGATGTCGCCCGAGAACTCGCACAGAGGCTTGAGCCCCAGCCTTTCGGCCACTGACCTGTCCAGCAGCGATGACGAGGTCCCGGTGTCGAGAAAAAAAGGCAAGGGCTCCCGGCCGTTGACTCTCACATCGACGATGGCTCTGTCATCGATCAATTGGAACGGCACCGTCACCGAGTCGCGGCCGGGCGGAAAGTGCACCACCGGCGGAAGGGGCTGGGGCCTGCTGAAGAATCCTTCCGGAATCGGCGGATTGATCCGGAAGTCATTGATGCGCAGGAGCTTCTTTTGGGTGGGACCGGTGATCTGCTCCATTTTTGAAGGAATGCGGATTCCCTGCACTTGGATCCATTCCGTCAGCCGGATGGCAGATTGCGTCGCTTGGCGCCCTTTTTGGGCGGCCTCGGAATGGAGCGGCCGGCTGGCGATGCGCGAAGAATGAATCGACTTGGCAACGTGGTCGCCGGCGGACCCGGACAACCAGACGATCTCTTCGGGAAGCGAGTCCTTGAGACGGATCCTGCAGGCGGCCCCCTTGTCGGGAAGGCATTCGAGCAGAGGGGTGCCTGGGGGCTTGCCTCCTTCCAGGCGGCGGATTTTCCCCGCCATTCGATCCGGAAAGAGCCAGGCAGCAGAGAGCAGAAAAACGATTGCAGTGAGGCTTGTGAACTCGTCCTGGGCAAGGGGGGACACCTGGCCGTCGGGGCTGAGCATCCATCCCTTCCGCTGAGAGGAGTCGAAGACCTCTTCGAGACGGGTGCCGCCGGCGATTTCGACCACTTGACGGAAGCGCCCTTGCGAAGTGCAGCACCAGCAGCTCCAGTGCCCGCAGATGTGAACGGGTCCGGAGGTGACAAAGGTCGCGCTGCCGACAGCGTGAAATGCCCTGACTTCCTTGAGGCGATCCCGCCCCCCGAGAGCCTCGGCAACGCTCTCCGCTATCCGGCTCAGTGCCTCCGGGCCGCTTGCCTTGCCGGCCGAACTGTCGTTGTTGCTCATGAAGTGGCTCCAGCCGGTGCCTGGGATTGCTCGGGGACGACCGACAGCGCGGGGCCGATGGCCAGATTCCAGAACTCTTTCATGATCTCAGGCTTCGGTTGATAGCGGCCAATGGGAATGGAAAGGCTCAGGTAGCGATTGTCGAGCCGGATCATCAGGGCCCTTTCCAGCAAAGGCTGCAGCAGGGATTCGATCGCCTCGGTTGTCAGTGGCTTGCCCGATTCATCTTGGATCGAGTTTTGGATCTGCCGCAAGCTGCGGGCTTGGTCGCACTCCAGGTAGGCCCGCCTTTGAAGACCCTCGACAATGATGTGCCGACGGGTTGCGGCAGGCCGGAAATCCCAGATGTGCAGGCTCGATCCTTGGTCTGTGAAAAACAAATCGGCCGCAGCGTGAGCCTCTTGCCAGGCCTGGATCTGCTCGAGCAAGGGGCGAGTGTATCGCTCGACGTCCTGAGGCTCGGCATAGTCGAACTCGAAATGGTAGGCCAAGTTGTAAGCGGCTTCGCCCTCCAGCCGATAGACACTGGAGAAGGCCGGATTGGGGCGCAGGCCGACAAAGCCAAGGTCGGCGGCCTGGTCGAAGTTGGGGCTGAACCGGTCAAGCTGAATGGGGCCGCCCGACAGGGGCGGCGTCAGGTGAGTCAGTTTGGGAACCAGTTGGGCCATCTCGCAATAGGAGCGGGGCGATTCCCCGGGAAATCCCCAAATCACATTCCAGTAAGGGTGAATCCCCAATTCCTTGCACCACTTCAGAAGCTGGATGTTCTGCACTGCGCTGACGCCTTTTTTCATGAGGCGAAGCACGTCGCTGGAGAGGCTTTCGATTCCGGGCTGGATGGAGCAAATACCGGCCTTTTGCATGATTCGCAGCTGCTCTTTTTTCAGGTTGGCCTTGGTTTCGTAGAAAATCTGCAGCCCTTGCCGCATTTCGCCCAAAGCCGGGATGAAATCCTTGAAGTAGGCCAGATCGAGGATGTTGTCGACGACCTCCACGGTCAATCGGGGATGCCTGTCGGTCAGCCGGCTCAGTTCGTCCAGGGCGCGGTTGGCGGATTTGCTGCGAAAGGCCATTCCAAGGCCGTTGAGCCCGCAAAAGGTGCAGTGGCTTTTCTCGCCCCACCAGCAGCCGCGCGAGGTTTCGAAGAGCAGGTCCGGCTGGCGGCCGGAACGGTCTCCGATGCCGGCCTCCTCGAACTGGTCGAAGTAGTCCTGGTAGTCGGGGTAGGGCAGGTCGTCCAAGTCCTTCACGGCAGGGGCGTTTTCAAATGAGTTGCGGGCAAAGCGGGCCGGCATCCCTGGGGCCACGTACACACCCGGCATATTCGAGATCGCCCGGCCTGACAGAATCCTCTCCGCCAGCTCCCGGAAGATCAGGTCGGCCTCTCCCGAGACGACCGCATCGACGAACGGGAATTGGCGAAGCGTCTCTGCCCCCATGACACCCTCGCAATTGGATCCGCCGAAGACAACAAAGGTGCCGGGCCGACGCGCCTTGATCTGTTTGGCCAGGGCCAACGAGGAGACGTGCTGGTGAAAGGTGCTTGAAAACCCCACAATTTTGGGGCGAAGCCGTTCGATGTCGCAAAGGCAAGCCTGCATGAATTCGCCGGCGGCGGCTCTCATTTGGACGATCTTGCCCAGCAGTTCCCGGCTGACGCGCTCGCGCTGCAAAGAGATCGAGGAATGGACCCGATTCGCGCTGGAAGTCAGATCTTCCAGGTAGGCCTGGGAAGGCTCGTCCCGCTGATGAAGCTGCTGGGCGAAAATCCACTCGCCGACCAGCGCACGCCGCAGAGCCTCTCCTTCCACGATCTTCATGTAGGCGTCCGGATCCGTTTTCTTGCCGAAGGACAGGTTGCAGTAGGCGATCTTGGCCTTCAGGCCGCTGCCGGCCAGCGACGCCTTGAGCAGGCTCAAGCCGATGGAGGGCTTGAAAAGAGGCGCGAAGGGCATCAGGACGAGCAGAACGTCGATCCCTTCTGAGCGTGCTGGGGCGTCCGGGGGCGGTGAGGTCTTGAGATTCGAGTCAAGTTTGGAGCGTCCGCAACGGAGCCTCTGCTCCCAGGGGGTTTTCGATCCTGCCAGCCGGGCAGACCCGGACTCCAAAGGCCCGTAGGATGCGGGCGCTCCCCGTCCGAGGATACGCCCTGCCAGGGTTTTGCTGAGCTGATTCATTGCGGCCTTTCCGAAGCCGAGCCGGCCGGATGCAGGCCGTCGTCCAATCCCAGCCGATCGATCATCTGCCGGTCGCGGGGCGGATTCTCCTTGGGCGGCACGTAAAGGGTGGAAAGTGCCGTGATGTCGGCTTGGAGAAGGTCGGCAACCGCGACCGGTTCGATATGAGGCCGGCAGATCGGCCATTGCGCCGCCCGGAAGACCACGACTTGATGGTGCGGCCCGTGGGTTTGGGAGAGAACGTCCATCAGGGCGCTGAGGCCGGCCTTGTTGCAGGTTCCGGGGTCGCGGACGCTGCTATCCCCGATGACCCCCACCTGCCAAAGGATGAGGGCCGTGTGGGGGTCGATGATCCGTTGCCGGGCCAGGAAGCTGGTGGCTTCGTAGCTCTGGCATCCCGAACGGGCGGGATCGACGCCAAGGTCTGCGAAGAGGCAATCCTCGGCTGAGACCGCCGGTGCCATCCAAGCCCGGAAGCCCTCTTTTCGAGCCATTTCCACGGCGCGGTGGGAAGGGTAGACGAAGACTCCCGGATGCCCATAAAAGACCGCACAAACGCGCAGCCCACTACGCACAGGATCGAGGATGGCCTTCACCATCTCATCGTAGGTCTGACGGCGCGGCTTCCCTTAGGCATAAAGCCCGTTCAAGGATTCAGCCGCCGGATTCGCCTCGTCAATCCAGCCTGCAATGGCCGGGTCGGCGACCACGTAGAGGACCTTCTCCGCCAACTCGATCCACTGGCGCGTTTCCAAAGTGGTATGGGCCAGCAGCTTGATCCCCGTCCCAACCACCACAAGGGAGCCTTTTTTCATCGGTAGGCT
>JANQFM010000734.1 GCA_028277865.1 Acidobacteriota bacterium | reverse complement strand
GTTGGGGCTAGTCCCCGCCGCCTTTTCCGCCTTTTCTTCCGGTGCGCAAGCAAAGAGCAGGAAGGCGTACGAAAAGGTCGCGCAAGTCTCGTGAAAGACGCCGTAGGCCCAGGTGTCGTAGGTGAACTTCCAGGCCACTCCAACGGCCGCTAGGTTGCCAGCCACGCAGTACCCGACATAAGTGAAAAAAGCAGGAAAGTGGCGGGCTACCCCGTTGATCAAGCCAGCAAAAAAGAGCAAGGTGCCTACGACGATCTGCAATGCCCAAAAGAAGTAGGCGTAATCCTGAAATTGCATGCGGGGCGGGATTATTTCATAGATGCCCCCAACAGTCCAGGCCAATATTGCAGCAGGCAATCGCAGGCACCACTGCTGCCTTCTGCTGTGACTTTAGCTTCCGCACTCGTGGTCGCCTTCGCAGGGGGGAGGGCAAGGCGGATTCTCGCAAGAGGTCGGCGGTCCGCAGCAGGACGTCGGAGTGGCGGGTGGCGGTTCAGGAGTATTGATCGGATGCGCGACAAAGGCCAAGATAGCCAGTCCAAGCACCAAAAGGACTTTCCAGAGGATGTTCATTAGGAATTCTCCTTGATTCTGTCTCCGTGCTCTCTGAGCCTCTGTGGCCAATCCCCACGGAGACGGTTCGCGTTTTTCCTAGGAAGTCTAGCGGCCCTTGTAGCGGGAGGGAAAGATCACCGCCGGTCGAGACGTGTCGCCGGAGTCATTGCGCTGGAAGGAGTTGCAGTGCTTCGCCAACAGAGGTCCGAAGCACCGAAAAGTGCCTACGGTCAATCCGTTGGTCTTGGTAGCGTTCCAATCGACGTGGCCCGCCAAGCTGGCCAAGGCAAGAGCTGATGGAGTAAGGCCAGGCAGCCGGCATCGAGGCGACTCGTCTCGAGGTTCTCTCCTCCCCTCTCTGCCGCCTCTCAGCGTTTCTGCGTGACCATTCCTTTCCCCTGAAAAAAGCCGAGGAAATCTCCGAAAAAGTTGCACCTTTTCACTTTGGCCAGTGCTGGAGCGGGTTTGAGCCAGGTGCAACCCCATATTCGCCCTTCCAACCTCCACCCTGGACTGTTTTCCCGAAACCCCCTGTTTCCGGGCCTTTCAGCCGGATCGATCCTGCAAGTCCTTCGCTGACAAACCTTTACAATTGCACCCAGGTTGCACGTAAACATTCGGCTAACCCGTCCGGCCACCACCGGGTCCGTCCCCAGTGGCGTTAACATAAGCTTTCTATCAAGGTCGTCCTACAGTCTGCTTCAGCGGGCTTTCCCGGAAGGCATTCATGCCTGGAGGGTTGCTAGGCCAGTCCTTTTCAGGGCTGGTAATCGGCCCAGCCAAGCTGGAAGAGCCCGTTTGATCGAACGGGCTTCCGGCAGCCGGCTTTAGCCCCCTGGCCGTTTCTGCCCAACTCCCGCCGAGTGTGCCGGAGCCGAGGCTGAAGCCCAGAGAAAAGCCCGTTGAAGAACGGGCTCGCATCTGCCTTGCGCACTCAGTCCCCAGCCCTGTAGGACTGGGCTAACAGCCGAAAGGCTGAAGGCTTTCGGGCAACCTGCTGAAGCAGTTGGAAACGCCATTCCCCTTTTCTGCAAGTGGCAGGAATCACCCGCCCTAAACTAGTGATTCAGGATGTAGCCGTAGCGCACCTTGAGAGAGGGACTGCCCAATCGCTGTTTGCCGCTATCCGAGAGCCTTACCTGTATTCTTCGAAAGCGACCGTCGCGGACCGGGTTGGACGGATAATAGCCGATCGTGTAGCGGGCGCGAAGCAGCTCGATAAGCTGGGGCAAAGCCCGATTAAGGTCGGAGTCCGGGGAGATGACCAAGCCGCCGCTGCGATCGCTGAAGTGCTTCAGGCTGCCCGGCTTGTAGTGTTTGCGCATGGAACGAAGCAGCCGGTTTTTCTTGCCGGTTCCGTAAATCATCTCAAGCCGCGCCCCGCCCCGCAGGATGCTGCAGAGCACGATCCCTCCCTCATCGAGCTGAGTCATGGCCTGAGATCGGGAGAAGCCTTGGGAAGGCAGCGGCGCCTCTTCATTGTCGCTGATCACCAGCAAGACACGGCGTTCCGGTGTGCGGGACTGCCATCGAATGTATCGGGCAGCCTGGTAGACCGAGTTGTCGATCCAAGTCAGGTCTTCTCCCACCTCGGTCGCCTTGCTCACGTCCCCGATCTTGGCTGCCAAGAGCGCTCGGTCGCGGCTGAATCCCTGCACGACCTGGGTGGTGCCGGCAAAGGCCATGATGGCGATTCGATCGCCCTCCCGAAACCGTGTCAGGGAATCTCGGGCCGCCTGCAGGATGGAGGGAAAGAATTGCTGAACGCTGGTGCTCACGTCAACCATCAGCAAGACCGCCAGCGGCAGGCGGTCGCGGCTGAAATGGGAGAGGTGCTGCTCCACTCGGTCTTCATAGAGGACCAGATCGCGGCTGTCCAATCCGGTTAGCGGAATCCCGGTCCGCTCGTCCAGGACCAGAACGTCTACAAGCACCATCACGGTCTCGACCCGAAACAGGTTCTCTTCCCTTTTACTTCCCTGTTGGGCTTGCGGACTGCGAACTGAGAACTGCCAACCGGCGGGGTTTGAGCGAGGCGTTTGGGCCAGCATTTGGGCGGCAGGAAAGACCGATACGAGAAGTGCCAGCAAAGCCAGCCGCCCGCGATCGATCATGGACGGATCCTCCAGTTGAGGCGGAGATTTGTAGGGAATGCAACGCCTGGAAGCAGGCCGGACGGCGGAATGACCGCCTTCCGGCCTGCGCTGCATTGGGATTTTCCCAAGGTTGCTTTCAATGAACTGGATGGACCCGGCTGTCATCCGGTTCAGGGGATCGGCTGAGAAGATGGCCGCAGCCTCAACTGGGCGGACCCGACTTCAGGAAGTCCGCCAGCCGCAGGGCCAGGGCGCAAATGGTGAAGGTGGGGTTCTGGTAGCCGGCCGTGGGGAAGGTGCTGGAGCTGGCCACGTACAGGTTGCTGCTGTCGAAAACCCGCATGTTGGGATCCACCACCCCGTCTTTCTGCTGGGCCGCCATACGGGTTGTCCCCATGGGATGCAGCCCCGGATCCCAAACCCGGTCGTCCAACTGCGGAATGATGAAATTGCTGCCGTAGCCCAGCCCTTCCAGAGCCTGCTGGGTGGCGTCGAACATGGCTTGCCCGGTTTTCCTGGCATTGGGCGTCAGTTGCCAATCGACCTCCACCTCTTTCTGCCCGAAGACGGGATCGGTCCTGTCGGAAAGGGAGATGGTGCCGGTTGAAGTGGGCAGGGGCTCAATATTGGTCTGGATCGTTCCAGGACGGTTGCCCACGCCTCCCAACAAGACACGGAAGCTGGAAATGCCCTTGTCGCGCAAGAAGCCCAGCTTTGGAACCAGGCCGGCGATGAAGGTGGCTCCGCTGCTGCCCGGCGACGGCAGCGACTGCAGGGAAAGGTCTCGTTGATCGGGATCCACGATGGCGTTGCCGAAGTAGAAGTTGTAGACCCCGTCGGGGATATTGCCGCGGTTGAGCGTGAAGGAGGCCGAATTCAAGTATGGGTGATCCATGAAATGCTGGCCCAGGTGCCCGCTGCTGTTGCCCAGCCCGTTTTGCAGCAGGAATCGCGTCGTCGCGACCGCTCCGGCCGCCAGAACGAAATATTTGGCGGTGAAGTAATTGGTTTGGCCGGGGCGCCGGTTGACGATGGTGCGGGCCACCATCGCCTTGACTCGGCTGGCGGCACCGAAGACCTCGGTCTCCAGCCCGGTGACGTTGGCATCGCGGTAGGCGTCCACCAGGCTCGAATTCCTCACCAGCCCGCCGTACTCCTGTTGAAACTTGATGGCGTGAAACTGAAGGATGCGCGTCCGCAAAGGGGAGTCTGCGGGAAGCGGCATCTCTTGCAAGGGAGTCGCGCTGTGATCGATCCAGTACTGCGGGTTGTCGTACTCGAAGGCTCCCAGCTGCATTACGGGCTTTTGGGCCTCTTTGTAGTAGCCGAGCAGTTCTTCATAGGGGATGGGCCATGGGGGCGGGACCGGATCCCCCGCCAAGTCGGAGGACTCCAGGGGCCATGACCAACCGCCCCAGTGGTTGGAGGTGCCCCCGTAGGTGCGCAGCCGCGATTGCAGGCAGTAATTGGTGGGCCAGCTGAGGCGGTTGGCCAGCAGGCCGGCATTGACCCCGTCGTAGAGGCTTTGGACGTCAAAGCCCACTGCGGGACTGCTCTCCAGCATGGCAACCCGCAATGGAGGCTTTGTCGATTGCTGAAGAAAAGGCAACGCCAGGGCAAAGGCTGCTGGGCCGCTACCCATGATACAAATGTCGTAATGGCGGGTTTCTCCGTCTTTGAGCGTACTGAGATTGATTTCCATTGGTCTTTCCTCCACTTTGGCTGAGCCAGCCGAAACACGCCGCCGATCGGAAAGCAGGCTCGGATGGCACTCAGGTTTGAATTTTCGAGTGAAGGGTGATGCCTTTTTACTCGGAGAGCGATCAGCTGTCAAGCCTGCGGTGAAAGCACGTTCGGAGCAATCCTCCTAGCCCCAAAATAAGCGAGCAGAGAGTCCAGAGCAGATCTCACGCCTTCGAGCGAAGCGGCTTAGTGAGCTTGCGAACAAAGGTGCAAAGGCCAGAACGGGTACAGGGAACACGGAACAGGGAAGAAAGTGAAGATACAGGAATCTTCGGCCTTCCGGCCCTCTTCCCTGTTCCGTGTTCCCTGTTCCGTGTTCCAATCTCTGGAATCCGCCACGCGGGCACGGCGTACACAGAGCAGAAGAGACTCCGTGTACCCCGTGCCTGTGCGGCAAGCTCCCGGAATCATCGGCAGGGCGTATCGGGCTGGGCCCGCCAGGAGAAGTCTCCGCCGCCGCACTGAAGCAGGACGAAGACTCCGGAACCGGGCTGCATCGAGACCGACTTTCCGTCCTGGGAGAAGATTCCCGCCACATTACCGACCAAGTCAGGACCGCTCAGAGGGATCGAAAAGGACCGATCTGCCTGGATCGTCCCCGATGCCGCCGTAGCCTGAGCCGACTGGCCGTTGCAGTTCCGGTAGTGGACCCGGATCGACTCGATCCGAGACTGGTCCACCACCTCAAATGTGATGGCGGAACTGTGAGCGTTGTCGTAGGTGCCTGACCAGCGGCCGGGGCAGATGCTCTGGCCTGCGGGCTGTCGGGGATCCCGGGAAAGGGGCGCCACCGGCAGGCTGGCGTACTGCCCGGGGCGGACCTGCAAGGCCGTGGCGGCGATACGGCCCGAGGAAAGCACCTCGACGGTCCCCTCGAAGCGGGACAGGTCTGTTGCGCCTTGCCATTCAAGCTCCTCCACGAAAAGGGACATGTGGCCTGAGGCCACCAGCGCCGCAGGCGCCGAATCGACCTGAAGCCCTTCCGGGTCATAGAGGCGGATCTCCAGGTCGACTGCCTGGCTCTCCAGGTTGGTGACCGCCATTCCCGTGCGGATCCCGGAATCGGCGTCCGCATCCACGGGCGTCCGGAAACCGAAATCGAGCGCCAGGCTGTCGCCCACACCGGCCAGCCCGAAATCCCCTCCGAAGAGAATCGTTCCGGCCAGGGGACGATCCGACAGGATGCGGATCGATCCCAGCGCCAGGGCGCCTGAGCCGCTGGTCCAGACTCGGCGCGTGCCGGCCGGCGGAATCCTCACCTCCAGGAAGCCGTTCACCATTTGGCCGTTCAGTTCTACGGCCATCAAGTTCCCCTGCTGGTCGAGCAGGGAGATCTGAGCCTGAGTTTCCGCTTCAGTGTCGGAACTGACCAGCAGCAGTTCACTGACCAGTCCCGGCCCGTTGCCGAAATGGGCGAAAAAAAGCTCCTGATCGAGCCGAGGGGGAAAGATCAGGGAGGGATTCTGAGCCGTTGCCAGCACGGCAAAAGGGAATAGTGCCAAGATTGAGATCGTCTTGCGAAACATCGCTTTTTCCTCCTTCTCCCCGCCATTTGGCAAGCGGGGAATTGTCATCTGCCCCTCAACGCGCAAGCGGTCCAAAAACTGGCTCAGGTTGGGCAGGAGATGGAGGTTTCGCGCCAAGACGCAAAGATCGCCAAGGTACGCATTCGGTTAACCCGTGGGAGGAATCGAGTAGCTTCTC
>JANQFM010000727.1 GCA_028277865.1 Acidobacteriota bacterium | reverse complement strand
CTTATCCGAAGGGCGGGGGGTCATGGGCTCCAAAGAACCTATGGCCGAGATGGGATTTGAGGCATCTTGGAGGATCGTGACGAACTGCCGGGAAATTGCCGATCAGGTTCCATCAGCAAAAGAACCGCGTCCAACCTACGGACGCTCAGGCTGTGCCGGGCCTGCTGACGGACGGCGGGCTTGGCGTCGAAGGCGATTCCCAGGCCCGCTTCGGCCAGCATGGGCAAGTCGTTGGCGCCGTCGCCCAGGACGACCAGCTCTTGACGGCTCACTCCCAGTCGGCGGGCCAGCCGACGAACGATGGAAGCCTTCCGCTCAGCGTTGACGATTCTGCCTCTCAGACGTCCCGTCAGGCGACCCTGGCGGACTTCCAGACGGTTGGCATGGAAGTGGTCGAATCCCAGACGATGGGCCAATGGGGCGCCCAGTTCCACGAATCCTCCGGAAAGCAGGGCTGTCCGGCATCCCCGTTGGCGGACGGTTCGCAGCAAGGGCTCGGCGCCGGGTGTCAGGGTGAGCCGGCGGCGTACCCGATCGAAAATCGACAGGGGCGCCCCAGCCAAGCATCGGCAGCGCCGGCGCAGCGATTCGTCAAAATCCATCTCGCCCCGCATGGCCCGGTCGGTGATTTGAGAGACTTTCTCGTAAACGCCCGCCTCCCGGGCCAATTCGTCGATTCCCTCCTGCTCGATCAAGGTGGCATCCATGTCCATTGCCAACAGGCGCTTGGGGGTGCGCCGGTGCTGGCAGGGGAGCAAGGAGAAGCCGAACTTGGAGGAGCCTGATGGATTCAGCATTTCTTCCACAAATGGCATTCCCCCGGCGCCATGGGGCCAAGACAGCGCCAACTCGACCGCCCAGAGCCCCTCTTTTGAATGGCCTTCCCAATGCTCTGTCAGGGTGCGAAGGCTATCGATCGAGGCTGCTTGCGCTTCACAGCGGCGCTGGAGAGCATCGATGGTTTCAGGCATTGGCTGTGGGGCGGTCAGGATCAGGGACCAACGATCTGTTGTCGACTTCATCACGCCTTCTTCCGTTCGGGTCTTTATCCGACCGGATCAGCGTAGCAAAGTGAAGGTGGGCTGGGGAATCTTGACGATGGCTGTGGGGCCCACCGGGCGGCCCTGGCAATGGGCGCTGCCCAGTCGGCTCAGTGCCTCGGCCATGGGGCAGGCGGAAGGCACAGGGGGTACGAGGCATTGCTGGCCTGCGTCGCTGTCTGCCACCACCTGGCGGGCCTGACGGGTGACGGCCAGCATTTGTTCGTCGGCCACTGCAAGAGGGCCTCGGCAATTGCTGGAGGTACTGAAAAGCTGGCGTCCCGACAGGTAGTCGAACGACATGTAGCGGGCGTTGCAGGGGCGCAGGTTGCTGTTGCGAATGCCGGGTGCTGCTCCAACCTGGCCGAGTTGGGGATCGCAGGCAAATTCCGCCTCCAACTCGCGGGGGAAAAGGATGTCCGCCTGCTCGTCGGCGTTTACCGAGTGCCCGACTGCTGTAACGGAAAGCACGAAACGGCCGCTGCCGAACTGGCTGCCGGTCATAGCCGCAGTAGCCGAGCCGTCTCCGAAAAAGGTCTCACGAGTGGTGTGGCCGGTTTCGGGCACATTGAGGTCGAAGGGATCGAAGTCCATGCGCTGCCCGCAATTGAGGACAACCAGGAATTGCAGAACATTTTGGCAGACTTCGTTGAAGTATCGAAAAATCAGTGTGACGCCTTGTGAGCTGTGGGTGTTGATCAGCTCCAGCAGATGCAAACTGGGAGACCCGGTGAGGCCGGTCAATTGCTGGACTGTGCTGCTTTCCAGCTCTTCTTCGCTGAAACCCATGCTGGTCAGGTCCAGTCCGGTGTCGAGCAGGTAAAGGATCTGGGATCCGTTGCTGGGAAAAGCCGAAGGGGCGCTGTTGAGGGCGGCCAGCGAGGAACCGCGCAAGCGCAGTCCGATCAGGGCCAGGTTGTCGTCGGCCCGGGCGTGAAGGCTGCCCTTGAACGCTCCCAGCGTCTCGGGAAAAAGATTGCCCAGCATTTCGGCCTTTTGCTCCGCGCCCTGCAGCCGGATTTGCTCTTCCTCGAAGAATTCCCCCTTCTCGTCCAACAGGGTCAGCTGCACATGGAGGGGACTCTGCCCGGCATTGACTATCGCCAATCCTGTGGACGTCTGCTGGCTCTGCTCGGTAAAGACGTGGTACTCCTTGCTCAAGGGGGATCCGGGAACAGATACCTCCTGCCCACCCCAGAGGTAGATCAGGCTTCCGGACAGACGTGAGTCAGGCAGGTCGGACAGGACGACGGCATAGCCGGCCCGCAGCTTCCCCTCTCCAACAGGTTCCAGCTTGCGGGTGCCCCCGGGCGCCAGATCGTAGTGAATGCGGCTGAGCCGCTCTCCGTCGATGAGCAGTTCCATCTCGGAACCGTCATTGTTGAAAAAGGCGACCGTTCCCAGATCTGGAGAGCTCTCCGGATTGGTCAGGATCAGCTCGCTGCTGAAACCGCCTCCGCTGACGATCTGCGGGAAGATCAAGACCGGCTGCTGTTGAGGCAGGCAGCCTGCCCAGAAGGGACGGCCGCGAGATTGGTCATCAAGAGCGTTGACGGGGTGTACGGCATAGGCCACACGCTCCCCCGAATAGCTGACCGGCAGACTCGAGGTCAGGATATCAGCCTCGGCCCGGGTGACTTGGCTGAGGCTGCGCTGCTTGGAATCGTAAACGAAAACCTGATTGCGCAGCAATGGGTTTTGCCCCGTCCAGTTCAGGCGCGAAGGAAAAAAGATGCGTCGGCCATCGCCGCTCAGGATGGGAATGCCGAGGGACCCCTCCGGGGTCGAGACGTGGTGAGTGATCTGCTCGACTCGCCCCGAGACATTCGGGCTTGCGTCGGCGTCTTCGCCTTCCAATGCCAGGGTGAAGATCTCCAAGCTTCTGTCGGGGTTGCCTCCGCCCAGGTCATTGCTGGAAAAGAACGTCACAGATTTGCCGTCCCGGCTGATGGAAGCGTCGCTCAGGCGGTCGGCATGGACCAAAGTGCGAGTGTCCCCGCTATCGGGCTCGTAAAGCGACAGACGGGCACTCACATTCCCGAAAGAATCGACTTCATTGACTGTGGCCACGACCCGCTTCCCGCTCCCATCCAATGTGGGAGTGCCCAAAAGGGTTCCTGGGGAATGCGATGAAAGCTGCTGCAGGACACCATTGCTGAGAGAAATCAGGAAGACCTCCCGGCTCAGATCGGCATTGGAATCTGCCAGGTTGTCATCGGAAAGGAAAGCCACACGCATACCATCGGCACTCAGTACCGGTTGAGAGGAGCCATCTGCATCGGGGTCTGCCTCAGCGCTGCTGAGCTGGGTCGGTCGTCCGGTTGAAGCATCCAGCAGAAAAATCTCCCTGCTGCCGTCCGCATTTCCGCCTGTCAGATCGGAGTTCGACGCGAAGACGATCCGGTTCAGGCCGGCATCCGCCCGCAACGGAGCATGGAACGACTGCCCCGCTGAAAATCGGGAAATCTGGCTGACGGCGTTCCTGGCCGTGTCGTAGCGAAAGATCTGAGGCACCCGATCCGGGTTCGAGCCGAAGAGGTCGGAAGTGCTGGTGAAGAGGATGTGCCGGCCGTCACCGCTGATGGCTTCGACTTGCAGATCCTCCAGCGGCTGGGCGACGGCAAGGCCTTCGGATTTGCAATTGAGAGGGCGACCGGCCTGCAGGGGCGAGCCTGCGGCCCAGATCATCAAAGCTGACAATCCGGCCCAAGATCGTATCCTGCGGGGCAATCTGCTCATCTTTCGACCGCTCGCCCGCCGGCACAGCTCATCCATGACACGGATAAAAGATACTTTTGGGCTTCCGAGGTTGCAACTAAAATGCGGAAAAATTCGCAGATGTGTGAGGATTGCTGAAGGGCGGATCCGATTCAGGCACCCGACTTACGGCGGCGGATGCGCTCTTGGACGCGGTCTAGGCTGGCCTTGGAATCGGCGCTGCCGGAGAGCTGGTGGGCCTTGCCGTAGGCTTGCAGGGCTTCCTGGTAGCGGTCTGTAACCTCGTAGATATAACCCAATCGATCAAATAGTTCGGCTTTTTGGGGCAGCAACGGAGCAGCCGTTTGGAGGGCATCTTCAGCAGCGCTCAAGTCCTCGGCCAACAGGTGGGCCAAACCCAGGTTGAACCAGGCTTCGCCGTCCTGGGGATCTTCTGCCGCCACTTGGCTGAGAAGCGAAATGGCTTTGGCAGAGTCCTTTTCCGAAATGGCCAGGGCGGCCAGGCGAAAGCGGGCCTCCTTCAGGAAGCGCTGGGCCTGTTGGTTGCCCTTGTCACGGGCCAGCACTTGCTCCAGGTACCCCGATGCCTCGGACAGGTTGCCCAGCTTGAAGTGGGAGATGCCGATCTGCAGCACAGTGTTGAGGTTGCCGCGCTTGATCGACTGGGCCTCCTCGAAGTCTTGCAGAGCCTTGGACCAGTTGCCCAGGTTGAAATAAGAGGCGCCCCGGATCTGGAAGACCTGCTGCTTGTCAACAGCCTCCTTGGCGTATTTCTCCCCTTCCAGCAAAGCGGCCACGCTATCCTTGTAGCGGCCCTGGTTGTAAAGGGCCATGCCCAATCCCAGGTAGCTGACGATGTTGCCGTCCTTCAGGTCCAAGGATTTGCGGAAGGCCTGGGAGGCCTCGGCGAACTGGCGGGTCTTGAGGTAGCAGTGGCCCAGGATCCGAAAGCCGTCTTCGTACTCGGGATTGGCTTGGACAAGAGGCTCGAACTCGGCGATGGCCTTGGCAAAGTTCCCTTGCTTGTAGTAGGAGAGCCCCTTGTTGTAGTCCTGTGCCGGAGCGATGCCTGAAGCAATCCATATGGCCGTTGCCGCCAAGGCAGTCTTTGTCCACATTCTTTTCATGGCGATCCCTCGATATTCGAGTGGCCGGACGATGGGCTATTCGAAGACCCCGAAGGCTTTCCAGCGTTCGATTTCGGTGCGGGTCGGAATGGAGACATTCTGGACGTCGAGCATGCGCAGCAGGTCGAAGACCCGGATCATTTCGTTGTAGGGCACATCGGGCAGGGTTTGAATGATCACCGGCTTTTGAGGCGCCAGTTGGATTCTTTGCTGCAGGTAGCCGCTCATTTGTTCGTAGCTCATATCTTGCCGGTCCACCCTGAACTGCCCTTCTCCCTGGATTTTGATGTGGATGGCTTCCTTGGGTTGCACATCGAGGTCTTCGGGGTCGTCATCGGGCAGTCCGAAGCGCAGCCCCTGGTTGGCGGTGAAGACGGCCGTCAGCATGAAGAAGATGATGAGCAGGAAAGCGATGTCCGCCATCGAGGCGGTCGGGATTTCCGATTTGGGCCTCAATCTGTTGCGCAACGACATCAGGGGTTTCCTTGGCTGATTCTTTGATGGGTCAGCAGTCCGATCTTGCGCACCCCGGCTTGGCGCAAGGCCTCCAGCGCCCCATCCACCGCCTCATAGCGCACCGATCGGTCCGCCTTGATAACGAACTCCTTGTCCGGAATCTCATCCACCACCGCCTCGGCCTGCTGCTGCAGGTCATCCATATTGACAACCTGCACGGAGATGCGTTCGCCATCAGAAAAGGCCACCGTGCCATCAGGAGTAATGGCCACAATGGCGGGATTCTGATCGACTTCGGCCCTCCTCTCCGAACTGGGCAGGGCCACCGAGGTTCGGTCGGGCGAAAAGGAGGTTGTCAGCATGAAGAATATGATGAGCAGGAATGCGATATCCGCCATCGAAGCCGTGGGGACCATGGGCACGGGTCGGTTGAGATGTCGGTGCTTTTTCATTTATTGGGCAGCGCTCATGGCAGGGCTGGCCTCAATTTCGCTGAAGGTTTCCAGCAGCATCGAAGTACTGGTCTCCATGTCCAGGGAGAAATTGTTGACCCGGTTGTTGTAATAGTTGT
Source organism: Acidobacteriota bacterium (assembly GCA_028277865.1). Taxonomy (GTDB): domain Bacteria; phylum Acidobacteriota; class UBA6911; order RPQK01; family DATIPO01; genus JANQFM01. The sequence continues at coordinate 10,929 of JANQFM010000727.1, read as the reverse complement.
AGGCGGCTTGGACGGGCAAAGCGATGATCAAGCCGGTGGCAGTGGTAATCAAGGCTTGCGAGATGCCTGCCGCCACCGCCTGGGGGTTGCCCAAGCCGACTTCGGAAAGTGCCGAGAAGGAAGAGATCATGCCGGTCACTGTTCCCAGGAAGCCGAACAAAGGCGCGATATTGGCCACAGTCAGCAGCACCCAAAGCCCCTTTTCCAGCTTGGAGACTTCGTGAAGGGCCACGCTTTCCATGGCCTTTTCGATTTCGTCCTTCGACTTGCCATAGCGCAGCAGGCCGGATTTGAGGGTCACGGCCACGGGGTGGTCGTAGGACTCGCATACATCCACCGACTCCCTCAAGTCCCCGCCCAGCAACGAGTCGCGGATCCCCGCAAAGATGTCGCCGGTGTCTCCCTTGATGCGGGAGTAGGCAATGGCCCTTTCGAAAATGTAGAACAGGCCGACCAATGAACATATCAGGAGGGGGTACATCATGGGCCCCCCTTGAGTGAAGTATGTCCAGAGCGAAAAACCAATTACCACGTCATCGACCTCCAGTCTTGTCGTTTCAGCATTCCCCTTAGACTGGACTGCTCTTCAAATGTCTCAGCCGCCGTCAGGGCAAAAAAGAATCATGATAGCTTCGCAAAGAGCAGGCGGTCAAACTCCCCGAAAGGAACAGGGGACAAGGAACACGGAACAAGGAAGAGGGAAGAAAGAGGGCCGCTGGCTCTTTTGGTTTCTTCCTTCTTGCCTGCTCCTTTTTTCATGATGAGCCCTGCAGGATTTGGCTTGCCTGAATCGACTTTAGGGCGACCTGGGCCGCGTGCTGCTCCGCCTCCTTTTTGGAAAGGCCTTCGCCTTGGGCCAGAGGCTTTCCCAGCGACATGACTTCGACGACGAACCGCTTGCGATGGTCCGGCCCGCTCTCTTCAACCACCCGGTAGGAGGGTTCGGTCAATCCGGCGCTGTGCAGTTCCTCCTGCAAGGCAGATTTGAAATCGCGCAGCTCGATCTCCCGCTCGGCAATCTTGTCCAGTAAAGGGCGAAACCGCGACAGGACAAATCTGCGGGCGGCTTCCAGGCCGCCATCCAGGTAAATCGCGGCGGTCACACTCTCGAAGACGTCGGCCAGGATGGCCCGCTTGTTGCGCCCTCCCGTCTTTTCCTCTCCGAAACTGAGGCGAATGAAAGGCCCGATCTCCAAATCGCGCGAAAGGCGGCAAAGCTGGTGCGTCGAAACCAGGTGGGCTTTCAGCTTGGAAAGGTCGCCTTCACGAAGATGAGGGCAGGAGCGCAGCAGGGCTTCGCTGATGACCAGCCCCAGCACGGCGTCGCCAAAGAATTCGAGGGATTCGTAGTCTTTTTGACGCAGCCCGTCCCTGTTCTTGCCGGCATCATGCAGGTAGGAGCGGTGGGTGAGCGCCTGCTCCAGCAATTCGCGCCGCTTGAACCTGTAGCCCAGGCGCTTTTCAAGTTGGTGCAAGGATGCACCTGCTGAAGGCCTGATGCGGCGCAGCATCGATTGGAGCCAACTCATACCTGACACGAAAGCAATCCGTTCAGCCGGCGATTAACCGGGAGGTTTTTGAGGAGCGCCGGCTTGTTGATACTCCTGTTCCTTGCTCTGGATTCGGGCTTGCAGAACGCCGCGCTGCTGCTCGATCAGAGCGTCCACGTCAGAGGCGCCTTTTTCGAGCGCCTGCAAAAGCGCCTCCAGGCTCTTGCGGGCCTGATCGGCAACTGAACCCCCAATGGCGGCCGCCAAGGCGTAATTCCGGCTGGCCTGGTCGAAGTCTTGACGCGATTCATAAGCTTCGCCGAGGCGGAAATAGGCATAGTCGTCAGCGGGATTGCAGGTGAGAGCCTGATTCAGGTGCTCGATCGCCCTGGCGAGAAGGGATCCGGCTTGGGCGGCTTTTGGGGCAGCCTTGTATTGGCCCAGTTCCGATCGTCCCAAAGCGTAGTTCCCCTGCCCCGTGATCTGATCCCGGGTGCGTGCAAACTGGGCTTCTGGAAGGTTTTGAGGCTTCTGGAAGATCTCTATGGCCGAAAGGAGGTTTCGCCCATGTGTCGAAGCTTGGTCAAACTGGCGGGTTTCGGCATAGTAGAACGAAAGTTGGGACAAGACCTCCAATGCCTGGGGAAGCTCTTTGATGGTTGCCTCGCCATGCATGGTGAAGGAGGCATAATCCCCTTTTTGGAAAGCGTCCCGCGCGATTATCCAATGGGCGTGAGGCGTCATCCCGCTGTCGGGGAAGTTTCGCAAGAACAGCTTGGCAGCCTCCGGCTGACTGGCCGGGGGTGCCTCCGCCACCTCTTTCCAGGCCTGCCACTCTTCGGGCGTACGCGTCTGCCCAACTACTCGGGGCAAGGGAGCGGCGGGCGTTTGCTGCTCTGCCTGAGGCGTTTGCCGGGGCTGTTGGGGGCTGGATAGCAGGAGGGCTGATGCAGCAACCTGAATCATCGCCAAAGTGGCCGGTCGCCACCAACTCATAAAAAACCCCCAGTTGCAGCACTTGGGCGCCCTTTACAGGCACCTCGAAGAGTCCGTGGCTGCCTTTATGGAAAGCAGCACAATGTCATTGTATCAAAGCGCATTGCGCAGAATGCGGACGGCCCGCCTGGGGTTGAAGAGGGTGTTGACGCTCATGGCGCACTCGTAAGTGCACTGGCAGCCCAGGTCTTTTTGATAGCGTCGCCCCTGTTCGGCATGGCGTGAAAACCAGAGCTTGGAGAAGTCGCAGTCGAATTGGCGCACGTTGCCCAGTTCGCGGTCCAAGGTCTCGCACAAGTAGACCTTGCCGGTTTCACTCAGAATACCGATCAATTCCCCCCCATAGCAGGGAGAGATGCGCCGCTCGGCCTGGGCGGCCTGGCGGATGAGGCGGTAGGTTTCCTCTTCTTTGGCGATGACCAGCCGGTCGGTCCACCCGTCTTGGATGCGGTGGGCCCGCCGGTAGCGGATGACCCGCCGGGCAAAGTCGCTGTAGACGTCCAAGTCCACTTGCTTGAGGCTTTTGTCAATCGGCTCGCCCCGCGTCAGGGTGATGGTGACGGCGTCGGGCTGCAGCTCCTGCTCGACGAACCGATAAAAGTCCTCCAGGCAGTCCTGGTTGGCCGCCGAGACGGTCAAGGCCACGCCGACCGACAAGTTGGGGAAAGCAGGCTTCAACTCCTTGAGGCCCTTCAGCGTCTGCAGCGCTCGTTCGAAAGAGCGGGGATTGTCTCGAATCCGGTTGTGGATCTCCTCGGGGCCGTCCAGCGAGACTCCTGTTGAAACGCGTGCCCGACGGACCGTTTTCAGAAGGGCTTCGGCCCTTTGCAGGGTCTTGTCGACCAAAAACCCATTGGAGGGGATCTGGATGTTGCGCACTTGGGAATGACGTTCAAATGCCGCCGCAATCTCGGGAAGGTCGGGCCGCAGGTAAGGCTCCCCTCCGGTCAGGGAAAGCGATAGAAGGTTGGGCAGGCTGCGGCTGATCTTTTCGATCTCCTCCAAGGACAGTTCCCCTGACCGCTTGTTGAGCTCCTCCCAGTAAAAGCAGTGTTTGCAGAGCAGATTGCAGCGCGAGGTGACAAAAAAGATCAAGCTGACCGGCAATCCCCGCTTGACGAACAATCGCTTGGCAATCTGCAGGTCATCGAGCAGGGAGGCCATGCGGGAATTTTAGCACGGAAGAGATTGCCACAGAGACACGAAGAGCACAGAGCCTCGGTCCAAAATCAGGATGTTAATTGAAGGTAAAGTCGGTAGTCAGGAAAAGCGGCCCAGCAGACCAACTGTATGTTCTGCAGACTTTGGACTTTGGACTTTGGACTTTGGACCTTGGACTTCGGACCTCCCCTCACGTCCTCACCGTCAGGAACAGGAAGGCGCCCCCGGCGGCGAAGATGATATTGGGTCCCCAGGCGGCCAGGACGGGGGTGAGCAGGCCGCCGGCGCCCAGGACACCAAAGGCGCCGAAAGCGCCCCAATAGATCATCCCCAGCAGCACTCCGGTGGCCAAGCCGTAGAGCGCTCCCTTGCGGCCCAGGGTGAAGGCGAAAGGGATGCCGATCAGGGCCATGATGAGAGGAACAAGGGGAAGGGAAAGCTTGGTGTACAGCTCGGTCTTGAGGTGGTCGACCTCGAAGCCGCCTTGCTGAAGCTGCTGGATGTATCCGTACAGCTCGGGGTAGGTCATCTTGCTCGATTCGCGGACTTCGGCTTCAAAGTAGTCGGGAGCCTCGGCGTATTCGAACCGCCTTTGATCGAACCTTTCAAAGCGGTCCTGGGGGGAATCGAAGTGCAGCGACCAGCCGTCTGCCAACCTCCAGCTCTGGGTGGTGCGCTCCCAGAAAGCCTGGTGGGCGTATGTGTGGGAGATCAACTTGTTGCCGTTGATGTCCATTTCGTAGACGGACAGCTCGGCAAAGCGGTCTCGGTCGGAGTCGAAATAGGCATAGTTGTAAAGCCGATTGTCGTTGCCGAAGATCCAGTTGCGGCCCGGGGTGTAGTAGGTCTGGGCCGGCCGGCCCTTGATTTGGGCTCTCAGGCTGTCCTGGTGCTGGTTGGCGAAGGGCAGCACGTACTCCTGGTTCAGGTAGGAAGCGCTGCTGATGAGCAGGGCCAGCCCGAAGACGGGAAGGGTGATCTGGTAGAGGCTGACGCCGCAGGCCTTCAGAGCCACGACCTGGCGTGTCTTTTCCAGGACTCCAAAAGCGACCAGAGTGGCGATCAGGGTCGAGATGGGAATCAGCATGCTGAGGACGTGAGGCAGCAGGTAAAGGAAATACTCCATCACCATGGTGGATTCGATTCGGTTCGAAAAAATGTCGTTGGCCAGATCGAAGAAGGTGAAAAGATAGTAGAGGGCAGTGGTGGCCGCTAGGGTCAGGAGCAGGTAAAGCAAGAACATGCGCGACACGTAGAGGTCGATCACCCGGGCGATGCGGGGCGTCCCTTCCGCCATGCGCCACATCCGCTCCCTCAGGCTGTCGGACAGGGTCCGCCACCAGTCCCTCAGGCGCCGGGTGGCCCCTCGCAGCCCTTTGACCAAGCCAAGGGAGATTCGATGGTTGGCCAGGCGGCTCAGCAAGGCCGAATCCGTGTGAACCAGCCGCAAGCTGAGGATTCCGGTCAGGGCCAATACGATGTTGGGCCCCCAAAGGCCGGTCAGGATGGAGACCACTTCATCCTCAGCGGCCTGGACGCCGGCTTCCAGCAAGGCGTAGTAGGCGAAGGCCATCGCCATGCTCAGCACCAGTCCGTAGGCGCGGCCGCCCCGGTGCGAACGGGATCCCAGGGTCACTCCCAGAACAGCGAACAGCAGGGCCGAAACGGGCAACGCTATCCGCCGGTTCAGCTCCACCAAGCCGAAGCGCCTTTGGCGAGGCGTCCCTCGCTGGATATCTCGCCGCAGTTCCCGAAGCTGCATCTCGCGGGGACGCTTGGTGGGGGCCGGATCGAGTTGGGCCTGGGGCAGGGGGACCGGGACGTCCAGGGTCTGAAAGCCGCTCCAAGTGTACTTTTCCGGGGCACCGGGGTCGATGCGGTAACTCAGTCCGCCTTCGAACTGCAACTGCAGGCGCTGGTTGTCGGGGCTGACGATCATCCGGCCTCCTCGAGCCAGGATCACCCTTTTCCCAGCCGACTCATCCGTCCCCGCCGTATCGGCCAGAAAGACGCCCTTCCAATGCGAAGTGCGCAGATCCTGATCTTCGACATAGAGAATCTTGTCGGGAAGGCCCTCGAAGAACACCCGCGCCTTGATTTCAGACGGGACGGGGCTGGCACCCAACTCGGCGCGCAACTGCTGCAAGTGCCAGTTGGCCATGGGAAAGAAGATGAAGGTCATTGAGGCAGTTACCGCCGCCACGCCCACGGCCAGCTTGAGGACTGGCCAAATCATCTGGTAGATGCTGACGCCGCCCGCCCGCATGGCCACCACTTCGCTTTCAGTCGACAGCCGGCTGAAGCCGACCAGGGTTCCGATCAAGAGCGAAAGCGGGATGGTGTAGATGAAGATGGGAGGCAGCAAAGCCAGCACCATCTCGCCGATCATGCCAGCCTCAGCCCCCTGCTGGATGAACAGGCGGCTGATGCGCCCGAACTCCCGCGTAAAGACCACAAAGGTCAGCACCAGCAAGGCAATGCACGAGGGCGGCGCGACTTCCTGGTAGATGATGCGGTGGATGCGGGTCATGATCAATAGGGGTCAGGAGTCGGCAGTCGGGAGTCGGGAGTCGGGAGGAAAGGAAGCCCTTTTGACCTCCGACCGTCCAACCGATTTCGACTCAATCATCAAGACGATTGTACACCCTCTGGGATTTCGGCCCTTGGCTTGCCAAGGTCAACGAACTGCATGGCGATATTTTAAACCGAAGGCAATATTGATGTTTTATCAAACCTAATAATAGGAATTGACATTCAGACATGCGTGGAGGATTGAGCATGATGCCAATCTTTTCAGTAGAATCAGACACGGCAAGCTGGCCGGAATCCGATCTCGCTTGCGATTCGAAATTGGAGGGCACGTCTTGCAGTCGGCAATCAGCCTGGATCAGTCGCGGGACGGGGGAAACACAGTGCCGGGCATTCGACCGGACCCGAGGGCCTTCTGGTTGCTGGCCTGCGCTTTGCTCTTCACTTCTCCTTTGCTTGCTTCGGGCGCTTCGCTTCGATTTGAGCGCCTCTCGACCTTGGAGGGGCTTTCGCACAGTGCGGTGGTATCCATCCTGCAGGATGAAACCGGCTTCTTGTGGTTCGGCACCTTGGAAGGTCTCAACCGCTATGATGGAGTGCGCTTCCGGACCTACATGCACGACCCGGACGATCTCAATTCCATTTCGGACAACGCCGTTTATGCCATGTGCCAGGATCCGCAAGGCCGGATCTGGCTGGCCACAGACGAGGGGCTGAACCGGTTTGACCCCGCCTTGGACAGGTTTATCCGCTATCAGCATGATCCCAAAGATCCGACCAGCATCAGCGACAACGACATCAACGAGGTTTATGTTGACAGCATGGGTGCCCTGTGGGTTGGGACTGTCAGCGGAGGGCTGAATCGCTACATCGCTGAAGAAGATGGCTTTGAGAGCTTCAAGCACGATCCCGCCGACCCGTCCAGCTTGAGCCACAACAACGTTTCCGCGATTTTGGAGGACAGGCACGGAGTCATTTGGGTGGCCACACAAGGCGGCCTGAACCGGATGGATCGCCGTTCAGGCTCCTTTCGCCGCTTTCATCACGACAGCCAAGACCCTTCCAGCCTGAGCTCCGACCGGCTGGCCAACCTGTACGAAGACCGCGACGGGACCTTGTGGGTACTGACCCTGGACGCGGGGCTCAATCGCATGGAAAGTCCCCAAGGCATCTTCCAAGCCTATCGGGCCTCGCCGGATGACCCCAGCTCACTTTCCAGCGACCGTTTGAGCGCCATGCATCAGGACATCAGGGGGAACTACTGGATCGCAACCTTTAGAGGAGGGCTCAACCGGTTTCAGCCCGACAAGGGCGTTTGGGCGCGCTACAAGAACAATCCAACCGACCCGTTCAGCCTCAGCGACGACACAATTTGGGCCATCTATGAAGATCAGGGCGGCATCCTCTGGTTCGGCACTGATTGGGAAGGAGTCAGCAAATTCAACCCAGGCACTGAGGCCTTTGCCCACTACATGCATGATCCCCTGAATCCGCACAGCTTGAGCGGCAACCGGGCTCTGTCGATGACGCTGGATCAGCAAGGCGACCTGTGGGTGGGGACGTTAAGCGGAGGCCTCAGTCGCTTTGATCGCTCCGAGAATGTGTTCGTCCGCTATGGCAACGATTCATCCGATCCACAGGGGCTTCCCCATGACTCGGTTTGGGCCGTGCTGTCAGACCGTCAAGGCGACATCTGGGCAGGAACGGGGTCGCAAGGCTTGTACCGCCTTCGCGACGGCCGGGCCGTTTCAAGCTACCGTCACCAGCCCGCCGATCCGTCCAGCCTGAGCAACGACCAGATCCGGGCTTTGCTGCAGGACAGCCAGGGGAACATTTGGGTAGGCACCAACGCCGGAGGCCTCGACCTGCTCGATTCCCAAAGCAGGAAATTCCAGCACTTCCTGCACGAGCCCCGCCAACCTGATTCTCTGAGCAGCAATGCCATTCGGACCCTTTATGAGGACGGCACCGGCCGACTTTGGGTCGGAACCTTCCGGGGCCTCAACCGGATGTCGACCGACGGGAAGAGCTTTGCCAGATACATGCATGATCCCGCCGACAGGGGCAGCATCGGCCATAACATCGTTCACGCCCTTGTCGAACACCCCAAAGGCGTGCTGTGGGCGGGAACCGCTTCGGGACTGAGCCGCCTTGAAATCAGTCCTTTGGACGACAGCCACGCCCGGCCGGCACGGTTCAAGAACTATGGCAGGCGCCAAGGACTGCCCAGCAGCACGGTCCTTGGCATGCTTGCAGACAAGGACGGCTACCTGTGGCTGAGCACGAACAATGGCCTGTCGCGATTCGACCTCACCAGCGAGACCTTCACCAACTTCGAAGCCAGCCGAGGGATTCAGGGGAAAGAGTTTTGGCGAGGTGCACAATGCCAGAGCCCTGGAGGCCTTCTTTTCTTTGGAGGGACCAGGGGGATCACCGTGTTTGACCCTCGCCGGCTGGTCCGCAATGAGCGGGTTCCTCCTCTCGTCCTGACAGATTTCAGCAAAATGAACAGTCGGGACGACGCCATCGGACCCTTGTCGCAGCTTCAGGATCTGCAACTCCGCCACGACGACTACCTGATCAACTTTCAATTCGCCGCCCTGGACTACGCCAACCCCTCCCGCAACCGCTACGCCTACCGTCTGGAAGGCCTGCACCAAGACTGGGTGGATCTCGGCCACAAAAGCGAGGTGACCCTGTCCAGCCTGCCGCCTGGCAGCTACAAGCTGCACCTGCGCGGTTCCAATAACGACGGAGTCTGGAATGAGGAGGGCATCCAAGTCAGCATCAAGGTGCTGCCGCCCTGGTGGAGGTCCAACTGGGCCTTCGCCGGGTATGCCCTTTTGGGCTTCGGCCTGGCCCTGTACGCCTACATGCGTCAAAGCCTCAATGCCAAAAGGGAGCGCCGACGGCTACGGGAGCAAAACCTGCGCTTGGAATCCATGGTCGGGGAGCGGACTCGCAAGATCTATGAGCAGAAGCGTCACCTGGAGGCCGAGGTGGAAGAGCGCAAGCTGGCCACCAAGCGGGCCCTGGAGGCGACACGTGCCAAGAGCGAGTTCCTGGCCAACATGAGCCACGAAATCCGTACCCCCATGAACGGCGTGATCGGCATGTCGCATCTCTTGCAAGACACCGATCTGAACAAGGACCAAGCGGAACTTGTCGAGATCATCCGCAGCAGTGGAAACGCCTTGATGGCCATCATCAACGACATCCTCGACTTTTCCAAGATCGAAGCCGGACGGCTGGAAATCGAGTCCAGCCCCTTCGACCTGACAGCCTGCGTCGAAGAGGCACTCGATCTGGTGGTGCCCTCCTGCAACCGCAAAGGGATCGAAATCGCCTACCTGATTGAAGACGGTGTCCCTGAGCACATCCTGGGAGACGTGACGCGCCTCAAGCAGGTTTTGGCCAACCTCCTTTCCAATGCGGTCAAGTTCACCGAAAAAGGAGAGATATTTGTCCTGGTGCGCCGATTGCCCCAGCCAGGCGAGACCGCCCAGAATGGATCCGGCGAGCTGCACTTCAGTGTCCGCGACACGGGGATCGGGATCCCTTCCGAACGCCTGGATCAACTCTTCGAATCCTTCACCCAAGGGGACGCATCGACCACCCGCAAGTACGGTGGCACAGGATTGGGGCTGACCATCAGCAAACGCCTGGTGGAACTGATGGGAGGCCGCATTTGGGTGGAAAGCCGGCTGGGGGAGGGTTCGATCTTCCACTTCACCCTCAAGGCCGAAAAGGCTCAGCAGGCCGCCATGGCCCCGGCCCGCAGACTCGGCCTGCAAGGGTTGAGGGGCCGGCGCATTCTGGTGGTGGACGACAACAAGACCAACCGGCGCATCCTGGTTCATCTGATGAAGCAATGGGGCATGCAGCCCCACGAGACCGCATCGGCAGCCGAAGCCCTGCAGTGGGTCGAGTCCGGCCGGCGCTTCGATGCCGCGGTGCTTGACTTCCAAATGCCCGAATTGGGAGGGGCCCGCCTGGCTGAAGAGTTGAGGCGCCAGCCTGGCCTGGAGAGCCTTCCCATTATCATCCTCAGCTCAGTGGGTCAAAAGCCCCGCAGCCGCAAGAACTTCCCCTGGCTGACCAAGCCGGTCAAGAAGTCCGCCCTCTTCGAGCACTTGGTCGAGATCTTCAGCCGGCAGCCAGATCGGCCTCGGGCAGGCAGGCCGGTGCGGCACTTTTCAAGGTTCGACAGCCAGATGGCCCGGCGAATCCCCCTGAAGATCCTGCTGGCCGAAGACAATCCCGTCAACCAGAAGGTGGCCGTGCGGATGCTCTCAAAGCTCGGCTACCAGGCCGATCTTGCCATGGACGGCATTGAGGTCTTGGAGCGATTCGGCCAACGTGACTATGATGTGATCTTCATGGACGTGCAAATGCCCCGCATGGACGGCCTGGAAGCCACCCGCCGCATCGTACGGCAGCGCAGCAGCAATGGCCGCCCCATCATCGTCGCCATGACCGCCAGCGCCCTGGAGCAGGACCGCCAGCAGTGCCTGGAGGCCGGCATGGACGATTATCTCAGCAAGCCCATACAAATCGACAAGATCGTGGCCATCCTGGAAAAGGTACGCAAGGGCACTGCACGGACATCGGGATTGGGGAGCCCGCGAAAGGGCCCGGAATCTCTCGGAATCTCTTAGCCCGGATTTCTCACGGGTTGCCGTCGCGAGGGGCCGCAAGCGCCGTCCTGGCAAGGCGTCGCGACCGAGGCCCGCGCAGTCGTACTGTACTGTAC
>JANQFM010000671.1 GCA_028277865.1 Acidobacteriota bacterium | reverse complement strand
GCTTCGCGCCCGTCCACGACCCGGTGGTCATAACTCAGGGCCAGGTACATCATGGGGCGGATCTGCATCTCGCCTCCGATTGCCACAGGGCGTTTTTGGATGGCGTGCATCCCCAGCACGCCGCTTTGGGGCGGGTTGAGGATAGGGGTGCTAAGCAGAGACCCGAAGACTCCCCCGTTGGAGATGGTGAACACACCGCCGGTCAGTTCGCTCAGGTCGATGCGGCGTTGGCGGACTTTTTCGGCCAGCTCTTCAATGGACTTTTCGATTTCGGCGAAGCTGAGTCGGTCGGCATTGCGGATGACCGGGACGACCAAGCCTTTTTCCGAACTGACGGCCACTCCGATATCGTAAAAATGGTTTTGGACCAGTTCGTCTCCTTCGATCTGGCGGTTCACTTCGGGAACCCTGTGAAGAGCCTCCACAGCCGCTTTGACGAAAAAGGACATGAAGCCCAGCCGCACGCCGTGCTTCTTTTCGAAGAGTTCCTTGTGCCGCGCCCGCCAGTCCAGGACATTGCTCATGTCGGCTTCGTTGAAGGTGGTCAAGATGGCGGCATTGTGCTGGGCTTGGACAAGCCTTTCGGCGATGCGCCGCCGCAGGGGAGTCATTTTCCGGCGGGTCTGCCGTTGTGAAGGCGTGAGATCCGGCTCGGCTGGGGCGATTTGTGCGGGCCGGCCTTCTTCGAGGTGGCGCAACACCTCACTTCGGCTGAGCCGTCCTGCCGCAGCGGCGATCTGTTGCGGGTCCAATCCGTGCTCGCGTACCAGGCGGCGCACTGAGGGAGGCATGGCTACGGCTACGGTCGGCGTCTCCTCTTGAAGGTGCGTCAGCGAGCCGGGCAGGGCCGGCTGCCTCATTCCCTCCCGGTGGCTGTCCTGCTCCCGGCGGGCCGCGGTATCTTCGTCGCGCTGCGCTTCATCCTCCCCTTTTGCCTTGGCATCCTCTTGCGCAGGCACCTCTTGCGCCGGCCGCACTTCAGCCTGATCCGCTGAGTCAGTGTCGATTCTGGCCACGACCTGACCGATTTCAACGGTGTCGCCAGGCTGAGCCAAAAACTCGATGCGGCCCGGCCTTTCGGCGTTCACCTCCATGGTGACCTTGTCGGTTTCCAGCTCGAATAGCGCCTCGTCGGCTTGGACGATGCTTCCCTCCCGGACCTGCCACTGGGCCAGCAGGCCTTCGGTCACCGACTCGCCCACGGCGGGAACCTTCACATCAACGATCATCTCGATTCCTCTCAGATTGCCTGCACCTCAAATCAATTGTTTCGCGGCGCCGGGCCGGTTTTGAGGCGAGACCGGCTCGGCCTCGCCTGCCGTTTCGAAGACCGCCGATACAAGTGCTTCCTGTTCCTTCTTATGGACGGCCAACGAACCCGTGGCGCTGCTGGCGCTGGCCTCCCGTCCGATGTAGTGCAGGGGCAGTTCGGGGAAAAGAGCCTGCAAACGGGATCGCATGAACGTCCAGCCGCCGCGGTTGCGGGGCTCTTCCTGAACCCAGGCCAGCCCGCGGAGTTGGCCGTAACGGCCGACAGCACGCCTGAGCAGCTCGCGGGGAAACGGATAGAACTGCTCCAGTCGCAACAGCGCCACCTCGCGCCGCTTCAGTTCTTCGCGGCGTTGCAGCAGGTCGTAGAAGACCTTTCCGCTGCACAGCACCAGCCGACGGGCATCCCGAGGCGGATCGGGATCGTCAAGCACCTCGGCGAAGCGGCCCGCAGTGAACTTCTCCAGGGAGGAAAGGCAGCGCTTGTGGCGCAGAAGGCTTTTGGGCGCCATGACGACGAGGGGTCGCCGAAAGGGGCGCTTGAGCTGGCGCCGCAGGGCGTGAAAGTAGTTGGCCGGAGTGGTCAGGTTGCAGACCTGGATGTTGTCCTCGGCGCAGGCGGCCAAGTAGCGTTCCAGGTAGGCGTTGGAGTGCTCCGGGCCTTGGCCTTCATAGCCGTGAGGCAGCAGCATGACCAGACCCGAGGTTCGCTGCCATTTGGACTGGGAGGTGGTGATGAACTGGTCGATGATCACTTGGGCGCCGTTGGCAAAATCGCCGAATTGAGCTTCCCAGATCACCAGCATGTGGGGTTCGCCCAGGGAGTATCCGTAGTCGAAGCCCAGCACGGCTGCTTCCGAGAGCATGCTGTTGTAAAGGCAAAAGGTGACCTGATCGCCTTCGAGCAGGCTGCGCAGAGGGACGTAGGGCTCTTCGCTTTCCATGTCCTGCCAGGCGGCATGGCGTTGAGAGAAAGTCCCTCGGGCGCTGTCCTGGCCACTCAGGCGCACCGGAATGCCCTCCAGCAGCAGGCTGCCGAATGCCAGCTGTTCAGCGTAGGCCCAGTCGATGCGGCCGGACTCCTGCACCGCTTTCAGCCGCTGGGGCAAAGAGCGCTTGATCTTCGGGTTGAGCTTGAAGCCCTCCGGCACCGTGGTCAAAGCCTGGGCGACCTGTACGAGCAGCTGATGGTCCACTCGTGTTTCGGCCGGCTGGTGTGAATAAGGCTTGTCCAGCCCTTTCCAGACATCTTCGATGGTCGGCTGGATATCTCCCGGGCGCCCCTGCTTGGCTGAATCGAAGGCCTTTTCGAGCTTGTCGTGCAGGCCGTCGGCGATTCCTTTGGCCTCTTCTTGGGAGAGTTCGCAGCATTCGACCAAATGCTGGGTGTAAAGCTCGCGAACGGAAGGCCGGTTGCGGATCTTCTTGTAAAGCAGCGGATGGGTGAAGGCAGGCTCGTCGGCTTCGTTGTGCCCGTGGCGCCGGTAGCAGACCAAGTCGACCACCACGTCCATCGAAAACTCCTGGCGGAAGCGCAGAGCCATCTGAACGGCATAGACCACCATCTCAGGATCGTCTCCGTTGACGTGGAAGACGGGAGCGCCCACCAGCTTGGCCACGTCGGTCGAGTAGTGGGTCGAGCGCGCCTCGTCCGGCGAGGTGGTGAAGCCGATCTGGTTGTTGACTACGATGTGAACCGTCCCGCCGGTGCGGTATCCGGGCAGTTGCGACAGGTTGAAGGTCTCGGCCACCAGTCCCTGGCCTGCAAAGGCGGCATCGCCGTGGATGAGCACGGCGACGGCCTTCTTGCGCTCCTGGGTGTCTGCCAGCCGGCGCTGCCTTGCCCGCACCCGCCCCTGCACCACCGGGTCGACGGCCTCCAGATGGCTGGGATTGTCGGTGAGGCTGATCTTGACCTTGGCGCCGCTGAAGGTGGTGTGGATGGAGCTGAATCCCCGGTGGTATTTGACGTCGCCGTCCCCATCGACCCAGGTCGGGTCGGGGATGTCCTGAAATTCGAAGAATATCTTCGAGTAGGGCTTGTCCAGGATGTTGGCCAGAACATTGAGCCGTCCCCGGTGAGCCATTCCCATGACGACTTCCTGCACGCCCAGCTCTCCGGCAGCCTCCATCAGGAAGTGGAGCGCCGGGATGAGCGACTCGCCCCCTTCCAGCGAAAACCGCTTCTGGCCGGGATGCCTCTTCTGGATGAAAGACTCAAAAACCTCTGCATCCACCAGATTGCTGAGGATTTCGAGCTTTTGCCGACGGTCGAAGCTGGGCCTGTTGCGGCGCGGCTCCATCTCGGACTGCAGCCAGCGCCGGATTTCCAGGTCGGGGTTGTGCAGGTATTCGACGCCCAGGGTGCGGCAATAGATCTTTTCCAGCAACTCAATGATTTCGCCCAGGCTGGATCGGTCGGGAGCTCCGATGATGGAGTTGGCGAAGACCTGGGCCAAGTTCTCCCGGCTCAGGTTGAACCTGTCGGGCTGCAGGAAAACAGGGGTCTCGGGCGGGTCCCCCAGAGGGTCGACACGGGCTGCCAGATGCCCCATCTGACGGTAGGCTTCGATGAGCCGATCCACACGCGACTGGGCTCTTTCTGCATCTGCCAGTTCGCTTCCGTCCTGGCGAAGGCCCAGCTCGAACCCCGCAAAGAAACTCTGCCATTGCGGACCCACCGAAGCGCGATCCTGCTTCCACTGTCGGAAAAGCCCGTCCACGTACTCGGGGCTGGCCGCAAGGCTGCCCGAGGCGGCTGAGCTCAGGGATGGAGAAGGTTTGTCGGCATCCGATTCAGGCACATCTACACTCCTTGCAAAAAAAACAAGGCTCTATTATGGCAGAAGGAATCGGGGTCGGCAGTCCGAAGAGGGAGGATCCGGGAGGCCGGAAGCCGGGAGGCCCGGGGGGCCGGGAAGGAGTCGAGGCGAGGCTGGTGCTGAATCTCACCAGCCCCAGCCAGGCTTGCCGGACCCTGGAATCCGGAGCCCGGAACCGGCTGTCTTTCAGCCCCCAAGCTGTAAGGGACGCCGCAAGCCTGCTTTCTTCCCGACTCCCGGCTCCAAGCTCCCAACTCCTGTTTTACAGCCTCAATGCATCATGATGGCGTGCAGCTCCTCCCGGGCATCGCTGATCTTTTGGTCCAGCACCGGGTCGCTTTCCGCCATCTCCAGCATCCGGGTGGCCCTGCGGCTCAACGAGGAGATGTGGACGCCCAGCTTGTGGCTCAAGCTGGTCAGCGAAAGCTGCGGAATCTCGCGGCACAGGCAGGCCGCCAGCGCCTGGGCCTCAAAGGCTTGCTTGGCCTTGATTTCCGGGCCTCGGCGTATTTCCTTGATTCCGCAGACCCGGCATACTGCCTCAACCACGTCGTCCAGGGAGACGACGGGCGGCTTGGCCTGCATGGCTGCATCGACCACCGCCTGCATCTGATCCTCGTCGATGATGTCGGCCCCTTCCACGTCACCATGCGGCCAAACGTCCGTGATGTCGCAATCCAAAGCCTGCAAGATGCGGAACAGGTTGTCCAGGTTGATCTTGTAGCGGCCCCCTTCCAGGCAGGAATAGGAACTTGCCGGAATCCCGGCGTGCTTGGCAATGTCTTGAACCTTGATCTCCTTGGCGATCCGGATTTGCCGGATACAGTCACCAACGTAGTTGTTGATCACGCTGGTCGCTTTCGCGGTCCTTCTCATGGTTTACCCCCAGTTCTCAAAAGTGACGATTTGACCAGACGGTCTTTCCAGCAGCCCTGCAAAAGCAGCCTTTTCAGCCCTTTCAGCCCTTTCAGCCCTTCGCCAATGCTGATTTAGTACTGGCGAAATGTCGTTATACCAAAAAAATCTGATAAAATCACCCTCTGCCACTGCCATTACCCCCTCCGACCCCGGATTCTGTCACCCAATTCGGCAGTTCTCAAGCGATTGAAAAATGCTGCCTGCCAGCCTCTCCCGCCCCAAGCCCTCATCGCATTTTCCAACCGCTCAAAAAGCAAGAGAGTTGAAGAAAAGAAAATACTCTTTTCCTTCATTCTTTTCAAGCTAGTTCCATTTGCAGTGTTGCAAGCTTCAAAAATCCCTAGGTTCTCTGATAGTACTTGGGGAAAGTGGGGCTAGACAAGCTGATAGACGTTACCAGACACAAATCAATTAACCAAATCTATTTTGTGACGGAAAAGAGCGGTTTGAAAGGCAGATTCGCAACTTAAAGTTTGAAATTTGCTTTAAATCGAATGAGCCCAGTTGAAATGCTGAATTGCAGAGATGATTGATGGCGAGTTTGCGGGCTGTTAAATTGAGGCTCGGTTCTTTAAATCCCCGGGGAGGTGAATCGTGTTGAATTTCAGACTGCTTCGGCTCAGTTTCATTGTTTTGTTGGCTTTGTCGGCGGGGTGCGGGGGAGAGGTTCAGCAGCCCGCTGAGCTGATTTTCCACAACGCCGTCATCTGGACGGCTGATGACGGCAATCCGTCTGCCCAGGCGGTGGCGATCGCGCAGGGGCGCTTCGTGGCCGTCGGATCGGACGAGGAGGTGCTGCGCCATCGCGGCGATTCGACCCAGGTTGTCGACTTGCAGGGCGCTTTTGCCCTGCCCGGCTTCAATGACAACCATGTCCACTTCCAGTCGGCGGCCCGCTTTCTGGAGTTCAACATCATGCGCACCGGTAGGCAGGAGGAGTTTGTGCAGCGGGTGCGGGAGGTGATCTCGGGGCTTGACGAAGGAGAGTGGGTCCTGGGCGGCTACTGGGGGGCCTACGACCAATGGGCCGAAGGCAGCGCAGGAGGGGAGAGCCGGCAAGCCTTCACGCCTGACATGAGCATGGTCGAGGAGCTGACCGCTGCCTATCCCATGTTCATCCGCAAATTCGACGACAGCGAGTTCGCCGTCAACCAAGCCGCACTTCAGGCCGTCGGACTGGACCCCGCCGACCCTCCGGCAGGCGTGGAGTTCGTGCCCGATTCCTCGGGGCGCCCCAACGGCATCCTGCGGGGGGACGCAGTGCGGGAGCTTTTCTCAGCCAAGGTTCCGCAAGGGTTTTCCCGGCAGCGTCGTGTCGAGCAGACCAAGAAAGCCCTGCGGGAAATCCGCCGCCACGGGGTCACCAACGTCAGCGACATGTCCGACGACGAGCAGTTGGAGATCTACCGCCAGCTGCGCGATTCAGGGGAGCTGACCGTGCGAATCCACTTCCGATACTTCCTGGGCCGTTGGCAAGAGCTGGCCCAACAGGGCATCCAAGTCGGCTCCGGAGACGATTGGATCCGCCTGGGCGGCCTCAAGGGGCACATCGACGGCATCATGGGAACCAGCAGCGCCCGCTTCTTCGAGCCCTACAGCAACGATCCCGGCAACCGGGGGCGCTGGCGCCGATTGATGGTCGACGATGAGGGCCAATTCGTGGAAGGCAAGTTCCTGCAATTCATGCTGGGCGCCGACAAGGCGGGGCTGCAGATGACCGTGCACGCCATCGGCGACGAGGCCAATCACCTGCTGCTCAATTACCTGGAAGAGCTCAACCGTGAGAATGGGGAACGCGATCGGCGCTTCCGCCTTGTCCACGCCCAGGTGATCGGCCCGGGCGATTTCCGGCGGCTGGGCGAACTGGGCGTGATCGCCGAAGTGCAGCCCTTCCACCTTTCCGACGACATGCGCTGGATGGAGGAGCGCATCGGCACCGAGCGTTGCCGGGGCGCCTACGCCTTCAAGAGCATCCAGGCGGGAGGCGGGCTGCTCTGCTTCGGCACCGACTGGCCGGGAACCTCGGCTGCCGAATACCCCATCAACCCCATGCTGGGCATCTACGCCGCCGTGACGCGCCAGACCATCTCCGGCGGTCCTGAGGGAGGCTGGTTCCCTGAGCAGCGAATCAGCGTGGAAGAGGCGCTCAAGGCCTACACCTACAACACCGCCTACGCCAATTTCGAAGAGGAGAGCAAGGGATCGGTGAAGGTGGGCAAGCTGGCCGACATGGCGGTACTCTCGCAAAACCTGTTGGAGATTCCTGCGGCACAGATCCTGGATACGGAAGTCCTCTACACGGTGGTGGACGGCAAGATCGTCTATCAGCGAGGGGAGGGTAATTATTGAACTTAGCAGGATGTTGTCGGATCAGCTTTAACCCGGATTTCTCACGAGTTCTCTACTCGCCCTTTGCGTGGGAAACATCGCCCCACCGAGACAAGCTCGGAGGTGGCGTATTGAGCTTTTTGCCCGGTTCTGGTCTCTAAACACGGCCCCACGGAGACAAGCTCCGATGGTGGCCATCTCTCTGCCCCTCCCTTAAATGAGCAGCATTGGGTTAAGCGCTTCCTGGGCCTCTTGCGGTCGAAGCCCTCAGCCGCACCCGCTCGAAGGGGCTGTGGCAGTCCAGGCAGTAGTATTGGGTGAGCAGGAGGGTGGGGCCGAATTGGGAGAGCTTTTCCGTGCGAGTGGATCCGCAGTGGACGCAGGGCGGTCCCTGGGGGGACTTTTTGTCGGAATGGGGCAATTCTTTTTTGGGCATAGGCCGGGGCTCCCATTTGCATTGGGGCATGAAAGCAGTAGCGGAGCCCGCAGGGATGCGGGCGCTCCCGGGACTGCTCTGCGTGCTCCCTCTGCGTTCTTGCGCCTTTGCGTGTTCAGGAGATGAGTTCTCGTCGGCGGGGGTTCCATTGGGTCCAGTCAAGGGCACTGCTGGGCACAGGTATTCCTTGCTTTTCCAGGACTTGGCGGGCTTCATCCTCGAATTGCCGACGCAGATCGGAGGCGGCGCTGTCCACAATGCCGGCCTGCAGCAGGCGCCTGGTGGCCGGATCATCATCCGGGCCCAGAAATGCCAAAGCCGCCTTCCAGCTCCTTTCGATGGAGCGCTGCAAACCTTGACGGGTCTTTTCGTCCAGTGAAGCCAGGCGCTTGAGCCAGCCGTCGCCGAAAAGGCGGTGGTGCTCCTCCTCCTGAAGGATCTTGGCGGCCCGTTGGCGCAAGGGGGCGTATTGGGAATGACGCAGCGAGCGGACAGCCATCGACAACGCCCGGTCCAGCAGGACGTTGACGGCGATCACGTCCAGCCAGGAGTCCCAGGGCTCGTCAAGCAAGCTGGGGTTGTTGTATTCGACCCGGTCCAGGTCGGTCTCGCTGCCCAATTCGGGGGGAGCGCCAGGGAAGTCGCGCAGCACGGCAAAGAGGCTGCGGGCATGTCCCAGCTCGTCTTGAGTCAGGGCGCAGGCGCCGACGGCGGCTTCCAGGACCGGCCCCGAGTTTGCCCATTCTGAAATGCGCAAGCCCATCTTGTGCTTGGTGTCCGCCAGCGACAGCCCCCATTGCAGCAAGGCCTTCGCCAGTTCAGGCGTCAGGTCGGAAGGGTTCCGATAGCGCGCCTGCCCGTTGTCGTTGCCGTTGCCTGATCTCATTCTTTGTCCCCTTGCTTGCGGCGTGAGATGACCGGGATGACAGCTCTTTCCGGAAGGGCCACCAATTCCACCCAAGCGACCGCTCCCAACTCCTGCAGCGCCTTATCCCGCAATGCCTCTGATTGCTCAACAACCAGCCTGCCCACTTGTTCGAGGGGCTGGGTGTACTCTTTGCGCCCATAGATTCGGTAGGTCATGATTCAGTTGTCGGTTGTCAGTTTTCAGTTGTCAGTTCGGAAAGGGGACCGGAGACCGGCAGAAGGGAGTCCGACACTGTCAGCCTCACCATCTCTCCCTCCTCACTCTCTTCTGCCTCTCTCTGCGCCTCTGCACCTCAGCGTGAGACTCCCTTATTCCGGCTCGATCAGCTGCACGATTTCACTTCTTGGGACCAGGATCATTTCGCTCCAGGTCCACTCGTCGTAAAGCTGGTAGGCATATTCGCGGGCCAGGCCTGGCTCGGGGGCGACGACGTTTCCGATGTGGCGCAGGGGCTCGGAGGTCTTGAACTTGGCGAAGACCTCATAGATTTCCCCTTGCGGAGTCCGGTTGGGCGGTCGGTTCATAGTCCCACTCCGAAGGTTTCCAAGGCCGCCACACCTCGTTCCGTGAGGCGCTCGGCGCTCCAAGGGGGATCCCAGACGATTTCGATATGGACCTGGTCCACCTCCGGCTCGCGCAGCAGGCGCCGGCGGATGTCGGAAATGATGAAATCCATGCAGGGGCAGCCCATGGAAGTGAAGGTCAGGTCGACAAAGACCGTTCCCCCTTCTTGGCGCAGCCCGTAGATCAGGCCCATGTCGACCACGCTCATGGGGAATTCGGGATCCTCCACCTCATGCAGGCCTTGCCAGAGCCTGTCAGTTTGCTTTGCCGTCGCCATCGATGATCTCCGACCAGCCCAGGCCGTTGCCGTTGCCGAACAGCTCCTTGTAGCCGCGCTGGACGTTGTCCACGAATTCCTTGTTTCGGGGGCCGCGGCCTTTCCAGCGCCGCAGCACCTCGTCCCAGCCGATGGATCCCTCCTCGAAAAGCCAGCGCTTTTCCTCGGCCACGAAGCGGCCGGGGAAGGGGAAGTCCATCAGGTATTTCCCCTCGGACTTGTCGTAGTGGGCCGGGATTTCGATCTTGAGTTCGTTCAGGAAGGGCACGGCGGTGCTCATCCAGATCTGGCGTAGCTGATCATTGGTGTTCCCCTTGAATCCGTATTCGATCTGCTCCTTGTGGCGCTTGAGCTCGTCGGGCAAGCCGAACCACTCCAGGGTGAGGGGAAACATCCAGTCCACCGCCCGCTGCAGTTCCTGATGCCCACCGGGACGTTCATTGATCTTGCGCATCCAGGTTTCGCCGTGGCGCAGGTGAAAGCTCTCTTCCTTGTCCACCTTGGCCAAAGCCCGCTTCCAGGGTCCGAACTTGCCGTGGCGGAAGACGTCGCCCAGCAGCACGAACCCGGCCCGGTCGTAAAGGGCGTTGGCCACCGCCAGCTCGGTCCATGTGGTGAGCGGAACGTCGAAGGCATAGGGGTATTTAAAGTCCTGGGGGCGTCGCCTGTAGACCAGGTCTTCCTTGTTGACGCCCAGATCCTCCAGCATGCGGTAGGCGATATGGGCGTGGCCCAGTTCGTCCTGGATGATGCCCATGGCCGAGACGAAGGCGTTGGTGGAAGGGGCGTCCTGGGCAGCCAGGTAGTAGGCGGGTGCGCTGATCAGTTCGGTGTCGGCCGAAACCGTGAGGATGCGCTTCATGCCCTCCAGGTAGTCGGGGCTCATCTGATCGATCGACTCGACCAGCTTGCCTTCTTCCAGGCGATGCAGCAGTTGGTCGCGGGTGGCGTGTGTCATGGTTGGTGCATTTGGGGAGCCCGCGAAGGGGGGCGGCCTCCCTTCTCCTGTCAACGCCCCTTGTAGTGAGGCTGTCGCTTCTCGGCGAAAGCATTGAAGCCTTCTTTGGCGTCCTCGGTGTGGAAGAGGGGCTCCATGAGCTGACGCTCGAAAGCCAGGCCTTCCCGAAGAGGCTTGTGAATGCCGCGGTAGACGGCCTGCTTGATCGAACCGATGGCCAGGCCGGGCCCGGCGGCCAGCTTCTTGGCATAGGCTTCGGTCTTTTCAACCAGATCTTCAGCCGGGACCACCTGATTGACGATGCCCAGCCGCAGGGCGTCTTCGGGGCCGACCGTCTGTCCCTGGATCATCATTTCCAGAGCCTTGTTGGCGCCGATCAGGCGGGGCAGGCGCTGAGTGCCCCCGTTGCCGGGCAGCAGCCCCAATGTCACCTCGGGAAGCCCCAGCTTGTAACGCCCTTCGGCTGCGATGCGCAGGTCGCAGGCCAGGGTCATCTCCAGCCCGGCGCCCAGGGCGTGGCCGTTGATGCAGGCGATGAAGACCTTTCGGCTGGCGCCCATTTTGTCCAAAGCCAGGTGGGCCGTGCGGATCATCTCCATGTTGGCCTCGGGCGTATTGGCTGCGAAGGCCTTGATGTCGGCGCCGGCGGAAAAGAACCTTTCCGAAGCGCTGCGCAAGATGATGACCTTGGCCTCATCGCTTCCGTCGGCCGCCTCGATGGCGGAGTCCAGCTGGCGCATGTAGTTGATTTCGTAGCTGTTGGCCGGCGGCCGGTCCAAAGTGATGTATCCCAGCGGCGCCGATTGGCTGAACGTCACGACTTGGTCAGACATTTGAAAACTCTCCTTGGTGTGCCACAGAGGGACAGATTTCACAGAGGATTTCTTCTTTCTTTAGCGCCCTTTGCGTCTTGGCGCGAAATCCCTAATCCAATCCTCCGAAGACTGCGCCTTTTTGCTCCAAATAGTAATCCACCGCTTCGGGGCCGTGCTCGTGGCCGATGCCGGAGGCCTTGACGCCGCCGAAGGGGAGTTCGTCGTAGCCGTAGTGGATCTGGTTGACCCAGGTCACCCCGGCTTCGATCTCGCGCACGGCCCGGTTGGCCCATTTCATGTTCTGGGTCCAGATCGAAGAGCCCAGGCCCCATTGGCTGTTGTTGGCTTTCTCGATGGCCTCGTCCATGC
Source organism: Acidobacteriota bacterium (assembly GCA_028277865.1). GTDB lineage: Bacteria > Acidobacteriota > UBA6911 > RPQK01 > DATIPO01 > JANQFM01. The sequence continues at coordinate 4,060 of JANQFM010000671.1, read as the reverse complement.
TGGAGACCTTCCAGACGGGCAGTACGGGGCCGAAGACCTCTTCGGTGGCAAGCTTGCAGCCTTCGGGGACGTCGCTCACCACAGCGGGCTGGAAGAAGTGTCCCCTTTCCGTCTCTTCGCTCTCGGGCCGCTTGCCTCCCACCAGCAGTTGGGCGCCCTTGTCGAGGGCGTCAGCCAGTTGATCCTCGATCTCTTCGCGCTGTGCCGCCGTGTGCAGCGGACCTACCCGGATGTGGGGCTTTTCAGGACGGGTGGACGGATCGCCGGGCAGGTAGTTGCCCACCTTCTTGATCAGCCCGGCCATGAAGTCGTCGTAGATCTCTTCAAAAAGGTAAAGGCGCTTGACGGCCAGGCAGGCTTGGCCGGCGTTCCAGAAGCGTCCGATGACAGCGCCGCTGACAGCCTTGCGCAAGTCGGCGTCGGGGCACACGATCATGGGGTCCGATCCGCCCAATTCCAAGGTGACCCGCTTGAATCCCGGCCCCGCCACCTGCATGACGCGCTTGCCGGTTTCAGAGGAGCCGGTCAGGGCCACCCTGCGTACAACGGGGTGCGAAATGAGGCGTTCGCCCAGGCTGCTGCCCGGCCCGGTGGCGCACTGCATGACGCCTGGGGGGAGTCCGGCTTCGTTGAACAGCCCGATCGCCTTGAGGGTGGCCAATGGCGTGGTGCTGGCGGGCTTGATGATGATGGGGCAGCCGGCGATCAGTGCCGGGCCGACCTTGGTGCCCAGCAGGGTAAGGGGAAAGTTCCAGGGAACGATTCCCACCGAGACGCCTACCGGGCGCTTGACGACCAGCCCGTAGGCATGCTTGTTGAGGGCGGGCGGCAAGGGCACCTGGGCGCCTCGGATTTTGCTGGCCAACCCGGCGTAAAACTCCATGCCGTGCAAAAAATGGTGGATTTCGCCTCCCGACTCAAAGAGAGGCTTCCCCTGCTCAGCTGTGAGCAGGGCGCCGATTTCCCGGCTTTGGGCCTTGATCAGCTCGATGCCTTTACGGATCAGGTTGGCGCGTTCGTCGGGCGCCGTGTCGGCCCAGCCTGCAAATGCCGCTTGGGCTGCTTCGATGGCCGCATCGGCGTCGGCCCGGCCACCTTTTGGAACGCTGTCGACGACCTCTCCATTGGCGGGATTGATCACCTCCATGGTCTCGCCGCGCTCGGCATCGACCCACTCGCCGTTGATGAACATTTGAGCCATTCGGTTTGCCTCTCCTTGCCTTTTCAGTTTCCTGACGCCACGGCATCAGGCTGAGGATATTTTGTCAGGCTGGAAGCTCCTTCAAAAAAGAGCCCCAGCACGTAATCAGCGATCTTCTCCGGGCTTCCCAGCATCTGGCGGGCGTACTGGCTGAGCACCACCTCCACCATGGCCACGTGGGTCCAGGCCAGCAGGCGGGCGTCAAATCCGGGCAACTCACCGTCGCGGATCCCGTCCCGGATGATGGACTCCTCCTGCTCCGGCAAAGCCGCCTGATAGGCTCGGATCAGTTCCTGGCGGGCCTTTCCCCGAAAGATGTTGACGTCGCGGCGCACCAGCCGCATGGTGCGGTGCTTGTTGGCGGGTTGGCTCAGGAAATCGACCGTCAGCCGACGAAGCCGCTCGCGGCAGCTGCCGGGGCTGTCGACAGCCCGCTTCATCAGATCCCTTTGCTCCTGCAGATAGGCGTGCATCATCATGAGGTAAAGCTCTTCCTTGCTCTTGAAATGGTGGTAAAGAGCCCCCTTGGTGACACTGGCCTGTCGGGCGATGCCTTCCATGCTGACCTCGGCATAGCTGCGAGCCGTGAAGAGCTTGCGGGCGGCTTCCAGGATGTTGTGAATCGTGGCTGCTGATTTCGCATACATACCATCGTCAATACCGACCGACCGGAAGGTATTTTTCGAATGCTAGCAGCGGGCGCGGGACGAGTCAAGCCCTCCCCATGTTTCTTCTGGGCCGATTGCCTGGTATGCTGAATGGCTGAGCGGCGTTGACAGGCCCGCAAAAGGACAAAGGCGACGACTGATGAGGTAGCCCAATTGGAGTTTGAAATTTCCGCCGACTACAACGCCAGCGAGGTTCTGTTCCACAACCTGCAAGCCGGACGCGAGAGCAAGGTGGCCCTTTATTGCGGCAGTCAGAAGGTCACCTATGCGGAATTGGCCGAGGCGGCATCCCGGGTAGGCAATGGGCTGCTCAAGTTCGGCCTGGAGAGGGGCGATAGAGTCCTGCTGATCCTCTTGGATTCCCCGGAGTTTGCAGCTGCTTTTTACGGGGCCATCCGGGCAGGGTTGATCCCGGTTCCGGTCAACACCCTGGCCCGTACGGGCGACTTCGAGTACTTCCTCAAGGACAGCCAGGCGCGGGCGGCGTTGGTCAGCGCTGAGCTTTACCCAAAGCTGGAGCCGATCTCCGGCCTCTGCCCCGAATTGGATCAGGTGGTGGTCACGGGAGAGAAAGTCCCCAAAGGCACTCACTCCTGGGCCAAGTGGGCTGAATCGGCCGAGGCTGAGCTGGCGCCGGCGCCCACCCGCTCGGAAGAGGCGGCCTTTTGGCTTTACAGCTCAGGATCGACCGGATCTCCCAAGGCAGTGGTCCATTGCCACAAGGACATCCCCTTCACGGTCGACGCCTATGCCAAGCAGATCTTGGAGATTGGTCCCGAAGACACCGTCTTTTCGGCCTCCAAGGCCTTTCACGCTTACGGGTTGGGCAACAGCTTCAACTTCCCCTTTTCCGTAGGCGCCTCTTCGGTGCTGCTGCCCGGGCGTTCTGAGCCGGAGACGGTCTTCGATCAGATCGACCGTTTCCGACCCAGCCTGTTCTTTACCGCCCCCACCCTTTACGCCTCCATGCTGGCCTTGCCGGATGCCGAAGAGCGATGGGATTTGGCCAGCGTACGCCTGTGCGTCTCTGCGGCCGAAGCCTTGCCGGCGGAGATCTACCAACGCTGGCTGGAACGTTTCGACATCGAAATCCTGGACGGCCTGGGCTCGACCGAGCTGCTGCACATCTTCATTTCCAACCGTCCGGGGGAGGCGCGCCCCGGATCGAGCGGCAAGCTGGTCCCCGGATACGAGATCCGTCTGGTCAACGAGCAGGGATGGCCGGTGGCGCCGGGAAGGCCGGGGGAATTGCTGGTGCGCGGCATGAGTGCTTTTTCCCACTACTGGAACCGTCCCGATGACACCGAACGGGTCCAGTTGGAGGACTGGATCGTGACCGGCGACCGCTACATCCGCGATGACGAAGGCTACTACTTTTACCAGGGCCGATCGGACGACATGATGAAGGTGGGCGGCAACTGGGTCTCGCCCGCCGAGGTGGAGGGCAGCTTGATGGAGCATCCTTCGGTGCTGGAATGCGCGGTGGTCGGTTCCAAGGACGGGGAAGGCTTGGTCAAGCCTCATGCCTTTGTGGTCCTGATAAAGGGAAAGCGGGCCAGCAAAAAGCTGGCCAAGGAGCTGCAGGAGCACGTCAAGTCAAAGATCTCCCACTACAAGTATCCGCGCGAAGTCCACTTCGTCAAAGACCTGCCCAAGACGTCCACAGGAAAGATCCAGCGCTTCCAGCTGCGGGAGGAGAAGTGAGCGGTTCGCGGTTCGCGGTTCGCGGTTCGCAGTTCACGGATTTTTCGCTTTACTGCTTCAGGTGCCCACCCTCCCTGTTCACCGGGACAAAAGCCTCCTATTCGGCTATTGCTCCGAAATCTGCCCGCTGCGAACTGCGAACTGCGAACTGCGAACTGGCCCGGGCTGGGAGCTTGTCGTGAAGCACAAACCCTCCCCATTGATCGTCGGTATGACGGGGGCTTCGGGGCCGATTTACGGCATTCGGCTGCTTCAGTTGCTGAAGGGGGTTGCCGAGGTCGAGACGCACCTGATCCTGACCCGCGCCTGCAAGCGGACCATCCAATTGGAAACGGATTATTCGCTGGACGAAATCCGGGCTCTGGCCGACGTCAACTACCGGACGGACGACATCGCCGCTTCGCTTTCCAGCGGGTCATTCCAGACCATGGGGATGATCATTGCGCCCTGCTCGGTGAGCACCATGTCCTGTATCGCCACTTCGGTC
>JANQFM010000633.1 GCA_028277865.1 Acidobacteriota bacterium | reverse complement strand
GAACTATCAGCAAAATACCTGATCATTCCATTGACGATACCTCGGGCAACATCATGCCGAAACCCTTGTCTCCGGATGAGCCGAGCGTCATGTGAGGTGTCATGAAAAGCAACTTCGACAAGCGCCGCTGGGATCGAAAGCGGCGGATTGATTCCATGGACGTTTCGATCGTTGTACCACACGTTTCTGATCGGTCTGAGCTCACCGAAACTCGCACCCCAATGACCCAGATCAGGCCAGTCAGATTGCCAATTTGTTTTGATCTGATCGACGATGCCGTCGTGGGTGTAATCTGACCATTCGTATGTTCCCGGAGGCAGATTGCTCGATACAAAACCGCTGCCCCAGTTCCGTTCGGGCACCCACTGCAAATCGCCGCTGCTGTTCAGGGGATACCAGGTGTAGGTCGACGTTCCTGAGCTTGAACAACAGTTTGTGTGCAGGGAAAAGGCCCGAGCCGACCAGAAGCACCAGGCACAAGGCAATCTGGACGGCCAGCAGGATTTTTCTTAGCTGGGGGCTGCTGGAGATCGAGGTCCGAAAACCTTCTTTCAAGGAGGAGGCCAGGTCCAGTCGAGTGGCTTGCAGGGCGGGGACGGTTCCGAAAACGACACCGGTGACAGCTGAGATTGCCAAGGCGAATAACAGCAGGCGCAGGTCGAGGCTGACCCTCAGAGACTCGATCGACACCCCGCCGGGCAGCTCGAAGGAGGCCAGCAAGCCGATCATCCAGTGGGCCACCAGCACTCCGGCAAGGCCTCCCAAAAAAGACAGGACCAGGCTTTCGGTCAGCAACTGGCGGAGCAATCGGCCCCGTTTTGCGCCCAGGCAGAGACGGACGCCCGTTTCACGGTCGCGTGCGGCAGCACGGGCCAGCAGCAGGTTGGCCAAGTTGGCGCAGGCCAAAAGAAGCGTGAAACCCACCACTCCGGCCAGCAATGCGACGAATTGAACGATCTCTCGACGGCTGCCCACCGGCAGGCGGTAGGTGGATTGTGCGTCCACCGTCACCGATCGGGGGCCGCGGGCATCGGGATCCTCTTGGCGTAGCTGCTCCGATATGGCCAGCATCTCGCTGCGCGCCTGCTCCACTGTGGCGCCCTCGGCCAGGCGTCCCGTCAGGCCGTCGATCCAGCGGGAGCCTCTCTCATCCCAGATGGTGGGTCGCGAAACGGCCCCAAAGTTCAGTTGTGCGGCCGAAAACATGGGGATCCACAAATCGGCCGCGTCACCCAGTGACGTGCCCCGAAATCCGGCTGGTGCAATGCCCACCACCGTAAAGGGAATGCCGTTCAGTCGCAGGGTCTGTCCCACGATAGAGTCATCGCCTCCCAAAGGGCCGTGCCAAAGGTCATGAGCCAAGACAACGACGGAAGAAACCTCGCCTCTTTGGTGATCGGCCGGCTGAATGAGGCGTCCTTGAAAGGGCTTTACCCCCAGCAGTGAAAAATAATTGCCCGTGACCGACTGGACGGCCGCCAGACGGGCCTGCGAGCCTTCGCCTCCCAGGCTGACGGGCAGCCAGTTGAATGCCGCCATGTCCTCAAATGCCTTGCAGCGGTCGCGGTAGTCCAGGTAGTCGGGGTAAGAGGAAGAGCAGCGCGGATCCCCTCTTCTGCAGGTGGTGTAGATGGAGGCCAGCCTGTCGGGATCCTGGACCGGAGGCGCCTGGAAAAGCGCCGCGTCGGCCAGGCTGAAAATAGCAGTTGTGGCGCCGATTCCCAAGGCCAGGGTGACCATGGCCACCAAGGTGAAGCCGGGATTGCGGGCCAGGTTGCGCATAGCGTAGCGCAGGTCTTGGGCAAGGGTTTCCAGCATGGTTGCTCCTTTGCTCGTGAAGCGCCCCTGGGGGGATCTGGGCGAGCCGCCGTTTCGAAGTCTATAGGGCAGGCCGACCATGAGAACTTGCAGCCAGTACCAGAGACGGCTTGACATGGCTTTGTGCGAGCCGGCATGCAGCTGGAATTCCTCCCGCAAGTCGCCCAGGATGCTGCTGCCCACGATTCCCGGCGGCAAGAGTCGCTCCAACAACCGTTCAGCCAGCTGCGGAGGCTGGGCTCGACACCTTCTGCGGTGCGATGCGGAAGCGGCGTTGCTCATGGTTCCCCAAGGGTGCTCTCAAGACCCTCCCAAAGCTTGAACAGTGCCGAGCGTGAGGTGCGAAGGGCCGCAATCCCGTCCGCCGTGACTTCGAAGCAACGGCGCGGATGGCCTCCCCGCTCCTCGGTCGGCTCATGCACTGCCCAAAGCAACAGCCCCTTGGACTCCATGCGGTCGAAAGTCCGGTAAAGCGCCCCTCGAGTAACCTTCCTCTGAGCGCACTCCTTGAGGCGTTGCCGGATCGAAATGGCGTAGGCCTCCTGCTTGAGCTGCAGCACGGCCAGCAGCACCATCTGCTCGAATTCCCCGATGTGAATAGTCATGCCCTGCCCCCTCCGGCGATGCGCTTGAGAGTATACATTGTATACAGTCTGGCGGGCAAGGCGGTGGGGGGCTTCACGCAGAGGCGCAGAGACGCGGAGAAGAGGCGGAGGAGCCCAGAGCAGAATACAACGGATTTGAACCCAGGCATCTTTCCACGGGACGAACTGAGGGAGGGAAAGAGCAGTGACCGCTGGAAGGAGCCCCCGCCTCGATTTCCCGCCAGGTGCCTGACGAGATTATCAGCCTCGGTCCCCGGAAAACTTTGGACCCTCTTGCCATGATTCCCGCCCCTTTGGTGATTGCTGCGATTTTGAAAATCGGACCTTTGGCTGGTAAATTCACACACTGTTGCGAGGATCCTTGGATGAACACACGCAAGGCAACCTTTGGAGCGGGACGGGCTGAAGGAGTCAAGGGGGCTTTCGAGAAGCTGCCAGGGCTGATGTCCGTACATGTAGGCTACATGGGCGGTACTGTGGCCAATCCTGATGAACGGGACGTCAATACCGGTGCGACCGGCCATGCCCACGTGGTCCAAATGGAGTTCGATCCTTCCCAGACGGAATACGGCCAGCTGCTGGAAACGTTTTGGAAATGCCACGACCCTACCCAGATCAACCGTCAGGGGGCCGACGTGGGCAATCAATACCGGTCCGTCATTTTTTTCCACGACTCCGAACAAGAGACCGCTGCCCGACAATCGCGCCAAAGCCTTCAATCCAAAAGGCCTTCCACCCCCATTGTCACCCAGATCGCTCGCGCCGACGAGTTCTATCCGGCC
>JANQFM010000569.1 GCA_028277865.1 Acidobacteriota bacterium | reverse complement strand
TAGTCGGCATACTGGACCGGCAGTTCGGGCAGACGGGGAGTTCGCCTTTGGAGTTGGGCCGTCAGGTCGGCTTCTGGAAGGAAACTTTGGCGGGGTTGCCTCACTTGCTGGAACTGCCGCTGGACCGTCCCCGTCCAGCCCTCCGATCGGCCCCTGCCGGCCGCCTGCCAGTCGAATTCAATCGCCGTCTGACGGCTCAGCTCATCCGGTTGGGGCGTCAGGCTGAAACGACGCTTTTCACAGTATTGCTGACCGCCTTTCAAGCGCTCATGGAACGCTGGACGGGGCAAGAGGATTTCGCAGTGGGGACTCCCATCGCCGGACGGCGCCGGCTGGAGACCGAGGGGCTGATCGGCTTTTTTGTCAACACCTTGGTCATGCCTGCCAACCTGTCGGACGCCCCTTCCTTCCTGGAGCATCTGCAACGCAGCCATGAAGCCGTCCTGCAAGCCCACGCTCATCAGGACGTACCATTCGAAAAGCTGGTGGCGGAATTGGCTCCCCAGCGCAGCTTGAGCCACACACCCCTCTTCCAAGTGGCGATCATGCTGCAGAACGTGCCCGCCCAGCCGCTGGAACTGGAGGGCTTGCGGATGGAGCCGCTTGCCTTGGCCAGCGCGCAGGCCAAGTTCGACCTGACCCTGGAGCTGACTGAACGCGGGGGAGCCCTGACGGGGGAGTTTGAATACAACTCGGAAATCTTTGACACCACGACCATCTTGCGCCTTTGCGGCCATTGGCGGCGGTTGGTCGAGGCGCTGGCGGACGATCCTTCCCGGCGCATCAGCCGGTTCCCCCTGCTGGAAGCTGCCCAACGCCAGCAGTTGCTTTGGGAATGGAATCCGCCTCATCACTACAAGGATCACTGGGAAGAGGTCAGTGTGGCTGTCCGTTTTTTGCGGCAGGCGGCCGAGACGCCTGATTCAATTGCGGCAGCCTACGGGCAAGGGCAGGCCAGCTACCGGGAGCTGCGGCGGCGCAGCGGCCGCCTGGCAGGGCGGCTGTGCCGTTCGGGGGTGGAGCCGGATTCTCTGGTGGCAGTCTTGGCCCAGCGCTCGCTGGAGATGCTTACAGCCTTCGTCGGCATCCTGCGGGCAGGTGCCGCCTATCTCCCTTTGGACGCCGACCACCCTGCCGAACGGCTGTCCTTCATGCTGCAGGATTCCCAGTCCTCCGCCGTGCTGGCCCAAGCCGGTCTGATGCAGAGGCTCCCCAAGGACTCCCCTTTGGTTCTCGATCTCGACGAGGAAAGGCCGATCCCGGCGATCGACGGCCCCAGCGACCCGCAAAGCCTAGCCTACCTGATCTACACTTCGGGCTCGACGGGGACGCCCAAGGGCGTGGCCATCCCTCACGGGGCCGTCCTGCGCCTGGCGCGCCGCAACAGCTACCTGGAGCTGGGTACCCAAGAGCGGGTGGGCCAGGCAGCCAGCAGCTCCTTTGACGCCATCACGTTCGAGCTTTGGGGGGCACTGCTCAACGGCGGCTGCGTGGTGGGCATGGCCCGCGAAACGATCCTTACGCCGCAGCTCTTTGCGGACTTCCTGGCTGCCCAAAGCATCAGCGCCCTCTTTCTGACCAGTTCCCTCTTCAACCAGATCGCTGCCCAGCATCCCGATGCCTTTGGCAGCCTGCGGCATCTGATCGTCGGGGGCGAAGCGCTGGACCCCCGATGGATACGTAAAGTCCTCGACTCGGCTCCGCCCGGACGCCTGCTGAACGGCTACGGTCCCACGGAGAGCACGACCTTCGCCAGCTGGCACTTGGTGCGCCAAGTCCCTCCCGGCGCCCAGGCCATTCCCATCGGAAAAGCGCTCGACTGGACTTCGCTATTCGTGCTGGACCGTCATCTGCAACCGACCCTGCCCGGTGCGGTCGGCGAGTTATTCATCGGCGGCAGCGGGCTGGCGCGGGGCTACCTCAACCGTCCAGGTTTGACGGCTCAACGCTTCGTCCCCCACCCCTTTCTGCCCAAGCGGAGGCTTTACCGCAGCGGGGACCGGGTGCGCCGACTGGCGGACGGCAGCATCGATTTCCTGGGCCGCTTCGACGACCAAGTCAAGATCCGGGGCTTCCGCATCGAGCCTGGAGAAGTCGCATCGCTGCTGGCCAGGCATCCGGATGTGAAGTCCTGTTCGGTGCTGGCGGTCGAGGGGGAGCATGGGCTGAGGCTGGTGGCGCACGTGGACGGCAGAGAAGAGGGGAAAAACCGCAGACAGCGCGGAAACGGAGCGCAAAGAGACGCAGAGAAATCTTCTCACCGCCCTCTGCCTCTTCGCTCTGCGCCCTGTGCGGTTTCTCCCCCTCTCCTCTCTTCCTTCCTCCGCCGGCATCTCCCCCCTTACATGATCCCGACCGCTTTTGCCTTTCTGGAGGAGATACCGCTCACTCCCAACGGCAAGATCGACCGGCAGGCGCTGCTTGAGGCGATGCCGCAGGAATCCGGGGGCGGAACGACAGCACCGGAAACTCCCGTCGAAGAGGTGCTTGCCGGCATCTGGGCCGACGTCCTGAATCTGGATAAGGCAGGTGTCCAGGACGACTTTTTTGAACTGGGGGGACACTCGTTGCTGGCCACCCAGGTGATTTCGCGCATCCGTCAGGCGCTGGGCGTGGAGTTGTCCCTTAAGACATTCTTTGAATTTCCCACGCCTTCGGCGCTGGCCCAAGAAGCAGAGCAAGCCATGAAGGCCGGGCGTCGCAGTGCCCGCCCTCCCCTGACAAAGCGCTTTGGCCGGGATCATCCGCTCCTCTCCTTTGCCCAGCAGCGCCTCTGGTTCCTCAACCAGCTGGCGCCTGACGACCCGGCCTACAACATCTTCGCCGGGCTGAGGATTGAAGGGGATGTGAACATCCCGGCAATGCAGGCTTCGCTGACCGCCATCGTGGAGCGTCACGAATCCCTGCGCACCTGCTTCCCCCAGCAAGGCGGCCGTCCCGTGCAGTACATCCACCCCCCTTTCGAATTCCCTTTGCCCCTGGTGGACCTGCGAAGCCTGCCCCAAGACCTCAACGCCCAAGAGTCCAGCCGCCTGGCCGACGAAGAAGCCCGACGCCCCTTCGACTTGGCCAAGGGTCCGGTGATCAGGGCAACACTGGTGCTGCTTGGTTCCAGGTTCCAGGTTCCGGGTTCCAGGTCTCGGAATCCGGAATCCGAAATCCGGAATCTGAAGCCCGGAGCCCGGAACCCGGAGCCCGGAACCTTTCCTGCCGCATCCTGCAGCCTTCTGCTCAACATCCACCACATCGTCACGGACGGCTGGTCCAGCGGCATCCTGTTGCGCGAATTCTCAACGCTCTATCAGTTCGCAGTTGGCAGTTCGCAGTTCGCAGTCAAGGCAGCGGAAGGGATGGATCCTGATTCGGAATCTGGATCTTCAAACTGCGAACTGCGAACTGCGAACCGCGAACTGACCCTTCCCCCTCTCCCCATCCAATACGTCGACTTCGCCGTCTGGCAGCGCGACTGGCTGCAGGGGGCGGAGCTGAGGCGGCTGCTTGGCCACTGGGAACGAACCTTGGAAGGGCTGGCGCCGCTGGAGCTGCCCACCGACCGGCCTTATGCGGCGCGATCCAGCATGCGGGGGGATCTGGCCGAATTCAGTTGGCCATCCCACT
>JANQFM010000235.1 GCA_028277865.1 Acidobacteriota bacterium | reverse complement strand
CATGGCTCTATACAAGGCCTTCAGCAGCGGCCGGTCGTCCCCTGATTTGCGGCCTCCCCGCCGCTACCGCGACTTCATTCTTTGGTTGCAGCGGCAAGGCCTGGACGAGGCCAGGGATTTCTGGCAAGGCTGCTTGAAAGGCATCAGCGAACCGACCGTGGTCGGCATCAGTCGGGCGGACCGACGGGCTGACGGCCGCGAACGCAAGGTCAGCTTCAGCAAAGCCAGGCTGCCCCAGGCCCAGCTTGAGAAGCTGCGCCGTCTGGCCCGTAGCTGCCAGGTGACGCTCAACACCCTTTTTCAAGGCGCCTGGGCCCTGCTGCTGGGCCGCTATTCCGGCCGGCGCGAAGTCGTTTTCGGGGTCACCGTTTCCGGGCGCCCTGCCGAGTTGCCGGGCTCGGAAGAGATGGTGGGCTTGTTCATCAACACCTTGCCGGCCCGGGTCTCCATCTCCCTTGACTCTACGCTGAAGGAGTGGCTCAGGCGGCTGCAGGAACGCCAGGTCGAGGCCCGCCGCTTCGAGTACACCCCTTTGCCCCGCATCCAGCAATGGAGCGAGCTTCCGCCCGGCTTGCCCCTCTTCGAGACCCTGTTCGTCTTCGAGAATTATGGCAGCGGCCTTTCCAAGCCTTCCCGCAGCGGCGCAGCCAAATCGGAAGCCCAATCCGGCATCCGCCAATTCAGCGCTGTCGAAAGCTCCAATTATCCCCTGGCCGTGACCGTGGACGCCGGGGCGCAGGTGAGCGTCCAGATCACTTATGAGCAGGGGCGCTTCGATGCCGCCGCGGTGGCCCGGCTGCTGCGGCACCTGCAGGCCTTGCTGCAGGAGATGCCCTCCGGCTCCGACCGGGAACTGGGCCAAATCTCCTTCTTGACGGCCGCCGAGCGGCATCAGCTTGCGCTGGAGTTCAACGACACTCTGGATCCGCTGCCCGAGGCCTGCCTGCACCGACTCTTTGAGGCCCAGTCGTCGCAGACTCCCCAGGGCGTGGCCGTCGTGTGCGGGCAAGAGCAGCTGAGCTACGGCTGCCTCAACCGGCGTGCCAACCAGGCGGCCGGCAGCCTGCAGTCGCTGGGAGCAGGCCCCGATATACCCGTGGGGCTGTGCCTGGAACGGTCTTTGGAGTTGATGATCGGACTGCTGGGCGTCCTCAAGGCGGGCGCCGCCTATGTGCCCCTGGACCCATCCTATCCCGCCCGGCGCCTGGCTTTTTTGATCGAGGACTCCGGGCCGCGGGCGATACTCACCCGGACGCACCTGCTGCCCCGACTTCCCCGACGGGAGTGCGGGCTGCTTTGCCTCGATTCGGATTGGCCGGCCATCGCCCGCAACAGCGTCGAAGACCCTGTTTTTCGGCTGCAGCCCTCCAACTTGGCCTACCTGATCTACACATCGGGGTCCACCGGGCGCCCCAAGGGTGTGGCGGTCCCTCACCGGGGAGTCTGCAACCGCCTTTTGTGGGGGCAAAAGGCTTTTCGGCTGGACCGTCGGGGCCGGGTGCTGCAAAAGACCCCCTTCACCTTCGACGTTTCGGTGTGGGAGTTTTTCTGGCCTCTTTTCAACGGCGCCAGCCTGGTCATGGCCCGGCCCGAAGGCCACAAGGATCCCGACTACCTGGATCGTCTCATCCGCAGGCAGCGGATCACCACGCTGCACTTCGTCCCTTCCATGCTGCAAGCCTACCTGGACTACCCGGGCATTGCGCCGAGCCGTGCCGTGCGGAGAGTCTTCTGCAGCGGCGAAGCCCTGACCCTGGAGTTGCAGAGGCGATTCTTCGAACGTTTCGAGGCGCCGCTTCACAATCTATATGGGCCCACCGAAGGTTCCATTGAAGTGTCGCATTGGGCTTGCCGCAGGGACGAACAGTGGTCTTGCCTGCCCATCGGTCGCCCCATCGGCAACCTTCAGCTCTACGTGCTGGCCCCCGATTTGAAGCCCCTGCCCATCGGAGTGGCCGGCCAGCTTCACATCGGGGGCGCCGCTCCCGTACGCGGATACTGGGGCCGGGCCGGATTGACGGCCGAGTGCTTTATTCCCGACCCCATCGGGCCGCATCGCGGCGCCCGCTTGTACGGCAGCGGAGACCGAGCCCGCTTGCTGCCCGACGGGAACATCGAATTCCTGGGCCGCCTCGATGACCAGGTCAAGGTAAGGGGCTTCCGCATCGAGTTGGGCGAGATCGAGGCCCATCTGGGTCGGCACCCGACCGTCAAAGAGGCGGTGGCGATGGTCCGTCAGGACGCGCCGTCCGACCAGCGCCTGGTCGCCTACGTGCTTGTGGAGGCTCAAGCCGAGGGCAGGGAGGAAAACTGGAATGCGAGCCTGAGGCAGTTTTTGGCGGGTCGCCTGCCCAACTACATGGTGCCTTCGGCTGTGGTGGTGCTCGATGCCTTGCCTCTGACCGCCAGCGGCAAGGTCGACCGCCGTTCGCTGCCCGATCCGGCTGCAGCTGGCCTGCAACCAGCCGCGCGATTCGTCCAACCGCGCTCTGAGGCCGAACAAGCCATCGCCGCCATCTGGAAGGAACTGCTGCAGCTGGAACGGGTGGGGCTGGAGGATAACTTTTTCGACCTGGGCGGGCATTCCCTGCTCATGATCCGTCTGCTGGCCCGTCTGCAGAAGGAATTCGATGCCCGGCTCCAGCTGGTCGAGCTCTTCGAGCATCCCACCGTCGGCAGCCAGGCGCGGCGCTTGGCGCCGGAAGAGATCAGCCCGATTGTCGAGCCCCGGCCGCTTGCGCAGGCTTCAGATCCTCCGCAGCCGGAACAGGCAAAGGCCCAGGAGCCGGTTGCGGCGCCCTTGGCAAAGGCTCCAGCCAGGACGCAAGTCGCCGTCATCGGCATGGCGGGACGCTTTCCCGGCGCCGGCAACTTGCAGGAGTTCTGGCGCAACTTGCGCGACGGCGTCGAGTCGATCGCCTTCTTCTCAGACGACGACTTGAAAGCGGCAGGCCTGACGGCGACAGCGCTGCAAAACCCGGAACGGATCAAGGCCATGGGGATGTTGGAGGATGCCGACCTGTTCGACGCCTCCTTCTTCGGCATGACCCCCCGTGAAGCCGAGATCACCGATCCCCAGCAGCGCCTTTTCTTGGAAACGGCCTGGACGGCCCTGGAAGACGCCGGCTACGATCCTCATGCCTACAGCGGCCGCATCGGCCTCTATGCCGGTGTCAGCTACAGCACCTACTGGGCCAACCAGCTCAATTCCCGCCCCGATATCCGGCGCTCGGTAGGCGCCTTCCGGATCGAGCTCTCCAACGACAAGGACTATTTGCCCAGCCGCACTTCCTACAAGCTCAATTTGCGGGGACCCAGCGTCAGTGTTCAGACGGCCTGCTCCACTTCCCTGGTGGCCATCCATCAAGCCTGTCAAAGCCTGCTCAGCGGGGAATGCAGCATGGCCTTGGCGGGCGGGTCATCGGTGTCGGCCTATCAAAAACAGGGCTACCTCGCTCCGGAAGGGGGAATCCTGTCCCCCGACGGCCATTGCCGGGCCTTTGACGCCAAGGCGGCCGGCCTGGTCCCCGGCAGCGGCGTCGGCGTGGTGGCCCTCAAGCGGCTGGATGAGGCGCAGGCCGACGGAGACCACGTTTACGCCGTCATCAAGGGTTCGGCCATCAACAACGACGGATCCTTGAAGGCGGGCTACACCGCCCCCAGCGTGGAAGGCCAGGCAGAGGTGATCGGGCAGGCTTTGACAATCAGCGGGGTGCCTGCACAGAGCGTGACAATGCTCGAAACCCACGGCAGCGGAACCAGGTTGGGCGACACCATCGAGATGCGGGCATTGCACAAAGCCTACTCAGAGGTCCAGCAGCGGGAACTTTGCGCCATCGGCTCGGTCAAGACCAACATCGGCCATGCCGATGCGGCCGCCGGGGTGGCGGGCTTCATCAAGGCCGTGCTGGCCATCGAGCACCAGCAACTGCCGCCCAGCCTGAATTTCGAAGAGCCCGACCCCGAGATCGATTTCACCCGCAGCCCCTTCTTCGTCAATACGTCGCTGCGGGAATGGAGCAACGGCGCCGGACCGCGCCGGGCGGGCGTCAGCTCGTTCGGAATGGGCGGCACCAACGCCCACTTGATTCTGGAAGAAGCCCCGGCCCGGCCTGCAACCACCCCATCCAGGCCCTGTCACCTGCTGACTCTTTCGGCCCGCAGCCAGACGGCGCTCGAGGCCGCTGCGCTCAACCTGGCAGGCTACCTGCAGGACCATCCCCAGGCCGACATGGCCGATGTCGCCTACACCTTGCAGCTGGGCCGGCGAGCGTTCAGCCACAGGCGGATCGTGGTCTGCAAAGACCGCCAAGAGGCTCTGGCGGCCTTGAAGCCGTCCCAGCCCAGCCGGACTCACCAGGCCGTTCAGGAGTCGAAAGACCGACCCGTGGCCTTCCTCTTCCCGGGCCAGGGAGCCCAATACGTGGGCATGGGCCGGGAACTCCACCAGACCGAGCCCAGCTTTCGCCGTTGCCTGGATGAATGCGCCGACTTGCTGAAGCCGCATCTCGAGCTGGATTTGCGGGAAGTCATTTTTGCAGGGAACGGAAGCAAGCAGATAGGAATGGGCCAGGAGGGCACAGACCATCAGCTTCTTCAGTCCCAACTGGCTCAGCCGGCCTTGTTCGCCGTGGAATATGCGCTGGCGCGCATGTGGATGGACTGGGGTGTGCACCCCAAAGCCATGATCGGGCACAGCATCGGCGAGTACGTGGCCGCTTGCCTGTCGGGCGTCCTGGAGCTGGAGGATGCCTTATGGCTGATCGCCGAACGCGGGCGCCTGGTGCAGCGACTGCCCGCAGGCGCCATGCTGGCAGTGCCCTTGCCCGAACGGCAAGTCCGTTCCCTGCTGGGCGAAAGCCTTTCCCTGGCTTCGGTCAACGGTCCCACTTTGTGCGTGGTTGCGGGCATGCAAGAGGCTGTTTTGGACCTGGAAAAGCAACTCCTCGACGAGGATGTGGAATGCTACCGGTTGCCCGTCCTGCTGGCCGGCCATTCCCGGTTGATGGAACCGGTCCTGGAGGCGTTTGCCCAACGGGTTCGCCAGGTGAGCCTGCAGCCGCCCCGGATCCCCTTCCTGTCGGGTGTGACGGGAGATTGGATCAGCGCATCCGAGGCCGTCGACCCCCTATACTGGACCCGCCACCTCCGTCAAACCGCCCTCTTCGCTCCGGGGCTGGAGAAGCTCTTGCAGCAGCCCCAGCAGATCCTCCTCGAAGTCGGGCCGGGGCAAAGCCTCAGCGCCACCGCCTTGCAGCATCCCGGCCGTCAAGGAGAACAAACAGTACTGTCGACCCTTTACTATCCCCAGGCCTTGGGCCTGCTGCGCAGGACGGGGGCTGACGGTTCCGAGAGCGCCTTTTTGATGACGACAGCCGGAAAGCTATGGCTGGCCGGCGCCCCTGTAGAGTGGCCCAAGCTGTACGGCGGTCAACGGCGCTGGCGGCTTTCGCTGCCTACCTACCCCTTCGAACGCAAGCGATTCTGGGTCGAATCGGCAAAGCCCACCATTGCCGAACGCCCAGAAGACCGGAGTGGGAAAAGGGGATCCGGGGCGCAGCCGCCCACCCCGAGTCCGATGGCTGATTCAGCCATCCAACGCCCAGACTCCCTGCCGGACCGCCCGCTGCAACCCCGCTCCGCCCGGATGGCGATGGTGGAGAACGTGTTGGAACGGCAGCTTCGCATCATGAACCGGCAGTTGCAGATGACCTCCAAGCAAATCCGTTTGCTGCGCCGTTACCGTCCTCAGCGGGGAAGAGCTTCTTCCTCGCCCGGAATTCCCGCCCGAGCAGGACGGGAACAGAGTGCGACGGCTGATCCCGTGCCGGAGTCTCGGGCCAAGGCCCAGGGCTATGCAGCGCCCCTGACGCCCGTCCAGCAATGGCTCATGTGCAGGGAGCTGGCCTACCCCTCCCACTTCAATATGACCAGGATGCTGTTGACGCCTCCTGGGACAACGCCGGCAGGCTTGCAAAAGGCGTTGCAGTGCGTGTTCGACCATCACGGCGCCTGGCGGCATCGCTTTTTCCGGGAGGGAACCGCATGGCGCCAGGCCAGCCTTCCTGAGGGGACGCCTCTGCCCTGGTGCTCGATCGACCTTTCACGTTTGGGGAGGACGATGCGGACTGCGGCCCTGGAGGGTGCGGCTGCCAGCTTGCAGCCCTGCCTCGATCTGCTGCGGGGCCCCCTGGTCAGGGCCGCCCACTTCCTTGTGGCCGACGGGGAGCCGGGGCGGCTTCTGGTCGTCGCCCACCATGCGGCCATGGACATCGTCTCTTGGCAGGTCGTGACCAAAGACCTGGCGCGGGCCTGGCAGCAGATTGAAACGCAACAGGAAGTCCGACTGCCGGCCAGCACTCCGTTTTCGGTCTGGTCCCGCCGTCTGCAGTCCTATGCCCGCGGAGAGGGGCTTGAAAGAGAATTGCCCTATTGGCTGGCAGAAGCGCGCCAACGGGTCGCCCCCCTGCCTGTCGACCATCCGCACGCATCCAATACGGCCGAGTCGGAGCGGTCGAGAAGGATTTCGCTGGATCCCCAGGAAAGCCGACTTGTGTGCCAGGGGCTTTCCAAAGCCCACGGCGTCTTGGTCAGCGAGATTTTGCTGGCGGCACTGGCCCAGGCCTTTACCCAATGGAGCGGGGCGCCTTCCCTGCTGGTCGACCTGGAGGGGCATGGCCGCGAAGACCTCTTTGACGACGTCGACCGGATTCGCTCCCTCAGTGGTTTGGTGCGGTTGCGGTGGCAAATGGCGGTTTTGTTTTAGCCGACGGACGAGGGACGATGTTCAAGCTTAGCGTTGCCGGTCGAGGTGACCCGCGGTTGAC
>JANQFM010000541.1 GCA_028277865.1 Acidobacteriota bacterium | reverse complement strand
ATATTGGGCTGGTACAGGATGTCAAGGTGCATGCCACCATCGCTACCGAGAAAACCTTCGGTTATCGCAACAAAATGGAGTTTTCCTGCGCTGAACGGCGCTGGCTGTTGCCCGAGGAAATGGGGCGGGATGATGTGGATACGGGGATGGCCCTGGGACTGCACGTGCCGGGCACTTTTTTCAAAGTTCTGGATATCGATGCCTGCCTGCTGCAGCCGGCGTTGGGAAATGACCTGTTGGCCGATGTGCGCCACTACATCAAAGCATCGCGTCTCCCCGTTTATGGATTGAGATCCCATCAGGGGTTCTGGCGTTTTCTGGTCCTAGCCATTCAGTCATTCGCTCCGCCGGGGCGGGCCCGACGGTGGCGTCTTGCCGGGCTTCATGACATGTGCTTCCGTCAAATAGCGGTATTGGGACGGGTTTAAATACGCTGGCATTCGGCCGCCCCTGAATTCGCGCCGCGAGAAAGGCCCGCGCAGGCGTACTGTACGTACGTCGAGCAGGCCGAACGAGCGCAACGCAGTCAGGGCGGATGATTGCGGCTCCGCAGTAGAGAACCCGTGAGAATTCCGGGTTAGGACCGGCTGGAAGCCAGGCAGGGCTGCAGCTCTCCGCTTTTGCAGCCGATGATCATGGGCAGATCCTCCTTGCAAAGGCCCCTGGATTCCAGAGAGCTACGCAGCCGATCAAGGCAGCGGGCCACCTTGCGGTAGAGCCTCTTCTGGTCTCTCCCCAGCCGACGTGCGATATCGGCGACATTGAGGCTCTCTTTGAAGTGCATCCGCAATAGTTGGCGCTCTTGGCAGCTGAGTTCGAAAAAGGCCTGACGCAGCAAGGCCTGGGCTCTGCCCCTGCAGCGGCCTTTTTCGACACGCTGTACCTCTTTTTCCGCACAGGCGTGCGGATCGGCCAGCTGCTCGATTTCCCTTTCGCCTACAGGACGGCGCTTGACCTGCCTGTCAGGCAGGCTTTGGGCCATGTCAGTGATCTGGGTGGAGGAAAGGCTCCACTGGTAGTTGATGCGCAGCACTGCCACCGCCTCGCGCAAGCTATGGCGATCGCGCTGCAACAGCCTTTCCAGCAACCTCACCCTGGCGCCCGAACGCCTGGCATGAGCCGAAGGACGCCATTTGCCCCACTTGGAAATACGGTAATCGAGCAGGACGCGGTCGATGACCCTGAAAAGATAAGTCCTCAATTCGCAGTCGCCTCGAAAGCCGCCCAAGATCGACTCCGCATTTTCGATCATCCTCAGCCAAGCAGTGGAGTGGAACTCCTCCCGCTCTTCCGGTCCCAGCCCGCGCTGATTGGCCACTTGGCCGATCACTTGTTGGACCAACTCCAAATTGTCGTTGAGCAGCTTCGCCTCTTTGGTTTCCGTCCTCACTGCCTTCATGGCACCTCCTGTTCCTGCCTTTGCAATCAAGGCCTTTTCTGGTGGAAACGACCTGGGCTGGAAAAGCGAACAGGAATCGCCTTTGCAGTTTGGGCAAAAGTAGGGCAAACTTTAGGCACCTGTCATAAATCTTTTGTAGGTGGCGTAGCTGAATCGCTGGGGTCAGTCGGGGAGAGGATAGGAGACTGGCTTACAGAGTTGAGCGCCTGGGGAGGCCATTTCGGAATGGGTCAGGATAGGAAGGATCCATCTTCGCATTCCATCACATCGTCTTTGCAGATCCTGCAATCGGCTCAGCAAGGGGACTCGGCAGCGCTGGACCGCCTCATGGGCCTGCACCGGCCTCATCTGCTGCGTTGGGCTCACGGGCAGTTGCCCAGGAAGGCCCGTGCCTTCATCGAAACCGAGGATCTGGTTCAGGACGCCTTGCCGCGTTCGGTTCAAGCGGTGCCTCACTTTCGATACCGGGGCCCGGGCGCCTTTCTGGCTTACCTGCGCCAGGCGCTGCGCAACCGCATCTGCGATGAGATGCGGAAGGTCTCGCGCGGCCCTCTGGCACAGACCTTTGAAGAGAAAGCGGCCCATGCGCCCTCCCCGCTTGACCTGGTGATGGGAAGCGAAACGCTGCAGCTTTACGAAAAAGCCCTCGAGAAACTGAACGATCAGGAGCGCGAAGCGGTGGTGGCGCGGATCGAGTTGGGGATGGCCTATGCCGAAATCGCCCAGTCGGTCGGCAAGCCTTCTGCCGACGCCGCACGCATGACGGTGAGCCGCGCCTTGGTCAAACTGGTGAGGAAGATGTCTCATGCAGGGTTCGCTGGATGAAGCCCATCGACTGGCGGAGCAGGTTGCCGACGGACAGCCGATCGATTGGGGCTCTCTGACCCTGGATGACGAGAGGTTCCTTTCCAATCTGCGCGCTGTCGAACGCTTGGCCGATTTTCACCGCAGGACCTGGGAAGAGCTGCTGGCTGAGGACTCGGACGGCGAACTGCTCGAATGGGGCCAGCTGAAGGTGGTGGAGAAGGTGGGCCAAGGCGGCTTCGGCGAGGTTTACCTGGCGGTCGACCCGGCCCTGGAGCGCGAGGTGGCCCTCAAGCTGCTTCACCCGGACAAGGGCGAAGACGCGGCTCAGAAGGCCTCGGCACTCAAGGAAGGTCGCCTGTTGGCAAAGATCCGCCACCCCAACGTGGCCACCGTTTACGGGGTGGCCGAGCATGAAGGCCGCCTGGGATTGTGGATGGAGTTCGTACGGGGGCAGACGCTGGAGCAGCTACTGGAAAGCCAAGGCCCCATGAGCGCCCGCGAGGCGGCCGGAATCGGCATCGAAGTCTGCAAGGCCCTGGCGGCGGTGCACGGCCAAGGGCTGGTACATCGGGATGTCAAGGCCCAAAACGTGATGCGCCGCCAGGGAGGCCGCATCCTGCTGATGGATTTTGGGCTGGGCGAACCGAGGGGATCAGGCGAGCCAGGCAAGAAGCAGGGCGGCACTCCACTGTACATGCCCCTGGAAGTCCTGCGGGGCCAGCCTGCCACGCCCCAAAGCGACATCTACTCGCTGGGCGTCTTGCTTTTTTACTTGGCGACCGGCGACTTTCCTGTGTTGGCAGACGATTTCGAGCGGCTCAAGGAGCAGCACCAGCACGGCAAGCTCAAGCTGCTCAGCGATGTCCGCCCCAACCTGCCCAACTGGTTCGTGGATGCGGTGCACCGGACTCTTTCCACCAATCCCTCCCAGCGATTCGAAACCGTGGGCCAGATGGAACGCGCACTCTCCTCGGGGCTGTCCCATAGCGGGACTGTGCCGCCGGTCGTCCAGAGAGAGGCACCGTCGAAGATTCCTTTTCGACTGCTTTTGGCAGCCTTGATTGTCTTGCTGGTTGTGATCGTCGGACTTCAATTTACGAATTTCTACTCCCCACAGCCGCCTCAGGGGCTCAAGCCTTTGGGCGTGGTCTTCGCCGACTTGAACAACTCCACTCAGGACGCCGAATTCGACCTACACGTCGTGGATCGGCTCAGAAGGCAGCTGGAAACGCGTCAGCTGGCATCCATCGAGTTCGCTGACCGGCAGGATATGCAGCCCGCACTTCTTGAGCTGCGCTTATCAGAAGGAGATCCCATCGATTCGGACAGGGCCGCACAAATCGCCATGCAGCTTTATCGGGTTCCTGCCGTGGTCGAGATTTCGATCAGCCCGATCGGGGGGATTTACGAACTGCTGGTCGAAGTCAAGCGGCTTCCTGTCGGACCCTTCCAGGCCACCCTCAAGAGCAGCTGGGAGGAAGCCTTTCAACTGGATCGAATAGAGGGCATCAACGCGGCCTTGACTGATGTCGCCAACTGGCTGGTTCAAGAGCCCTTCGAAGAGCTGAGCCTGCAGTCCCTCTTTTACGGGGCCTTGGACTTGAAGAATGACCAGCGACACCAGCAGGCAATAGAAAGGCTGAAGCAGCTGCTGGACAAAGAGCCGGGTTTCACCCTGGCCCACGTCATTCTCACTTCCATCCATCTGGAGCTCCAAAACTTCAGGGCCGGATACTTGGAAGCCTCCACAGTGATCAAGAGGTTGGAAGGGCGCCGACTCCACAGCATTCAGGACGAATTTGCTCGGATGCTCCTTTTGCACGATATAGAGGATTACCTAGGCGGCGAGTCGCACGTGCGGGCCATGATCGCGCGCGACGGCGAGAACTACGACCGGCTCTTCTATCTCGGCTACTCATTGGCTGCCCAAGGCCGTTTCCCAGAAGCGGCTGTTGCATTCGAAAAAGCTGGCCGGCAGGACAAGAGACAGATCCATGCACAGGTCCAGCTCGGCAAGGTGCAACTGATCCGGGAGGACTGGGAAGGATTGCAGAGAACAATTGCCCGTCTGGCGGATATGGGGGACACCGAACATTTCCGTTTCTTGCTGGAGGGCGCCGCAGCTTGGCTGCAAGACCGTTTTCAGGACGCGGACAGCGCTTTCCAGAAGCTTCACACCACGACCTACCCCATCGACAGAAGCGATGCTTACTCGGCCCAAGTCTACATGTTGGCCGAACGGGGAAAGATCATCCGGGCCAAGGCTGTATTGGAGGAAGGCATCCTCCACGACCAGTCGGACAAGGAAATGCTGGGGGGATCGCTCAAAGAAAAACACCTCACCCGGGCCTATCTTGAATTCCGCCATGGAACCTCAGACCGCTCCCAGTTGCTCAAGGACTGTGACGAGGCCACCAGCGACGGCAGCCCACATCGGCTCCTTCGGGCCGGCACCATTTTGGCCCGTGCCGACGAAATCGAAGCGGCGCAAAGATACCTTGACCGACTGGAGAAGGAGAAAGTCGATATTCCGATCTACCGCAGAGCCATTCAGAAACTGAGAGGAGAAATCCTGATTGCCAGTAAAAAGGACAAGCAAGGCTTGCAGGAAATGAGAAAAGCCGCCGTCGATGACCCGGCCTTTTACTTCCGCGAACATCTGGCCCGTGCCCTGCTTGAAGCGGGCGAAATCAAGGATGCGGGCGAAATCAAGGAATCCGCCGACGAATACGCCCGAATCATCCGCCAACCGGGAATTCTCTGGTTCCTGTCCGTCTACGAGCAGTATCCAGGGATCTACGCCGACACCCTTCTGGAGGCGGGTCGGCTGTTGGCAACCCAACAGGGGTTCGAGGAGGAGGCCAAATGGGCGCTGCAGCGATATTTGAAGTTGCGCGAGGAGGCCGACGAAGCGCTGCAGGGAGATGTGACGACGGCCCTCAATCTGCTTGCAGAGATCAGGGATTGAGCGCCGCCCGGATCTGCATTGCATGCCTGAAGTCGGTTGCCCTGCTCTTGCTGCTGTTTGAGCTCACCTCCCAGCTACAGCCTGCAATGCCTCAAAGCACAACGGAGAAAGAGGCTGCAGAGCAAGGCAAGAACAAAAAGGCTCACCGCACCGAACCGCACAAAATCCTCGAGAAGGTAAAAAAGAAAGCTCAGCGGCTTCGCACTGAGGACAACTGCGAACCGTCCGCTGAACGGGATTGGGAGAGGCCTGAGATCGACAGGGCAGGCGCAATCATCGATGACTGTGCGATCAGGAACCTGCCTCGTACCCAGCTTCGCGACCTGAATGAAACGCTCACACTTTCGCCCTATGTGGCGACAGTCCAGAGTGCCACAGGCGACGCACCCAGCCTGGCAGGGCAGCGCTCGTCGCTCACGCGGTTCGTTGTCGACGGAGGCGACTACACCAACCTTTTCTTTGGGGCGGCCCTGGGACATCCGGAGAGCATGAGCACAGCCCTGATCGACGAGTTCCAGATCCTGACTCCAGGCGCTTCGAAAACCCTCCTCCTTTATCCTGCCCGCAATCGGGAATCTGCTGATCAAGTCGCCGTTCGGCTGACTTTCGCAGGATTCATCTCCACTAAACTGGAAGTCGTCCGATCTTTGCAGCCGGTTTTCAGGCACTTGCGGCTTGGGGTCTTCTATCCGCCGATGGCAATCCTCCATCTGAAGTCTCTTGAGGATCTGGAGTCTGTTTTGGAAAATCGTCTGAAGGCTCTGCTGGCGGGTTTGGACAGCAAGGAATTCGAACCCGTCGATTTCTTGAACTGGGGAGGCGGGTCTGCGGTGACGGACCTCACGCGCCCTCAGAGGTTTCACATCGCCGCTCAGGAAAACCGCCCCTTCAGTGAGTTGAGGGGCGAATTCTTCAGGACCGAGGAGAAGCCGGGCTTCAGGAGCTTTTCCGGGGGCGCATCGGGCGATCCGCAATGCCGGAGCCGTCCCTGCCCCTATTCCTTTGACATTCTTCGCTTCAAGCGGAATCCGGCACCGACACAAGCAGCAGGGGAACCGGTCTTCAGCAACAACCTGCCTGTGCGCGGCTTTGCCGATCCCAGCGACTTTAAAGCCTTCGATCTTCAGGCCAAGCCAAGCATTGAGCTGGGCGAGAAAGGCTGCTACGATCCAGAGGATTCGAAATTCGAGTGCCCATTGCTGACGATCTCAGCTCAATACGTCAACTTCTTTTCTGGTAGCCAGGAATTCGCTCTCTTGGAAGAGGAGGGCCTGCAGCAGTTCCTGCAAAACGACCAAGCGCTCTTCGTGAGTCCTTCGCTGTTCTCCAAATTCGGAGACCGCCTGACCTCCAATCGTTTTCAAGCCACCTTTGTGCATGAGCGCCGAGCCACCTTGCCCGTGGTCTTGGATTCGGAATCGGAAACGGTCCAGCCCACCTTCAGCGGAGAGACCGTTGATCGCTACCAGCACGTTCAGATCCGCGACGATCTCTTCCTGGACTTGGGAGGCGGCCATCAGTTCCAGTTCGGCGGAGAGTGGCTGTATCACCGCAACCAACGCGACCTGCTCGATGAAAGGCTCCGCCGCAACCCGCCTACCGTCCAGAACAAAACTTATGCGCTGTATGGCCAGTACCACTGCCAATTCGAGAGCCTGAACCTCCATCTGGACCTGGGACTCCGCTGGGACCATCAAGCCTTGCAGCCGCTCCTCATAAATCCCTCGGATACAGCCTTCGGGGAATTCATCGGCATGGAGATTTTTCCTTCAGATGGCACATTGCCCAACCAGTCCGCCCTCCAGCGGCGTCTGGGACTGGCCTGGGCGACGAAGGGCCATAAGGCCATCCTGCGGGTGGGGGCGGGCCGCTACTTCGCGCGTCAAACGCTGCTCAACCAACTTGTTGCCGTCGATGGCACCGGCATCCCGGACGAACTCGACATCGTGGTCCCGCCGGAACGGCCGGATGTGGCCGTATTCTCTCGGGATTACCGAAACCCCCGTGTCGATGCCGCTCATGTCAGCTTTCAAATGCAACTGGGGCGGGCCGATCGCTGGCTCTTTGCCGATTTTCAGCACTCCAAGGGCGTCCATTTGACACGCTACTTTGATCTCAACCTGAGCGACGAAGAAAAGCTGGACAGTCTTGATGTGGACACTTCAAAGGGCTTCATCCTGCCGCCGGTCAGTGGCAACCGGGTCCTGTACACCAATCCGCCTGCCTTTGAGAGATTGGGAGAGGTCCTGGTGGTGCAAAGCAGCGCCAAGTCAGTTTACGACAGTCTGACAGTCGGTGTTCGCGCACCTATCGACAACGGAATTGGCGGCTGGTTCAAGAAGGGTCGTATCGATGTCAGCTACACCTACTCGCAAGACAGGGACGACATTTCCAGCGAAAATCACCTCTTCAGCCGACCGTTCAACCGGCTCGAATTCAACCAGGACTACGCCCGGTCGGACAGGGACATCCCCCATCGCTTCAATCTCTTCATGACCGGCGAACTGCCGCCTTTGTTTAAACGAAACTGTAAGAAGAAAAAACTGGTTTGCAGGCTGCTGGCACTGATCCCGAAGGATCCCGATTCATTGACCATCCGATATCGCAAGTACTCTGCTCAGCCCTCCTCCTTCAATCCGATCAACAGAAAAGGGACCGGTCGGCGCTGCACCAGCACCAACTCGGCTACACGCGTGGTTGAAGGATACGACTGCGGACGCAATCACTTCCGGCCCAACGACGGCTTCGGATCTTTGGATCTGGGGCTGAGCTGGTATCCGAAGTCTCGAAGATTCAACCTCGTGCTCGACTTCATGAACATTTTGAATTCGGCCAACCAGCGACGCCGCCAAGACCTGCTTCGAGATCCGTTCTTGCTTGAGGACCGCAGAACTCCTTTCGAGATGCGGGTGGTTTTTCGGCTTTTTTTGAGGGAATAGCACAATGCCAAGAATTGACAAGGCGGCTCTCGGCAAGATTTTGATTGCCCTGTTGCTGATGCCATTCGGAACAGCTCAGCTCAAATCGGCCAATGACAAAGTGCGCTCATTCGGCGTAGATGCCCACTTGCTCAAAATCTCCAGCGAATTGCGAGGCCTCATTGGCCGAAAGGCCCGCAGGCAAAGTCTCCTGCGGGAATTGCCCCTGGCCCTCCCCGGCAGCGATGGGAAGATCGAGGTGGAAATCTGGTTGAGGGATTCAGAAATGGAAGGCATCTCGCCCCTGGCCCAGCTTGGACTGGAGGTGATGGCCTTCTATCCGCAATATTCCAGAGTGCTGGCACGTCTGGATGCGGCTTTGCTGGGCGACCTAGCCGCGCTGCAAAACGTGGTTTCCATCCGCCACAACCAAAGGCCTTTCTCCATGGGGATGACCGAATTATTCCGTTGCCCCAGCGCAACCAGCCAGGCCGATGACTTGATCGGCACGCGAGAGGTCCGCTACAAGTTCGGCTTTCAAGGCGACGACGTCAAAATCGCGATTATTTCGGACAGTTTCAGGACCAGGCTGCGGGGCGACATCCGCCAGGAATCAGACGAAAACGGATGCAAGGGCATCTTTTTCGAGAACTCGGTGCCGCAAACGGCAGAAGAGCTTCCCGAGTCCATCCGACTGCTCGACAACGGACCCGGCGGCGGGACCGATGAAGGCCGGGCGCTGGCCGAGCTGATCCACGACCTCGCCCCTAAGGCCGACATTCTCTTCCACACAGGTGTGCGCGACATGGCCGACTTCGCCGAAGGGATCCGCGAACTGGCCGAATGCGGTGCCGATATCATCATCGACGACCTGCTCTATCCCAGAGAGCCGATGTTCCAAGCAGGATTGATTCAGCAAGCCGCCAGCCAGGTGGCCGATCCCGACTTGGATGGGCCTGTGCTGTATCTTTCTTCAGCCGGCAACCAGGGAGATGGCGGCATTCATCAAACCTATAAGGATTCCGCTTCGGACAATGACGAGGCTATCCCGACGACGGGGATTGATTTTCACGAGTTCCCGTCGGGCAAGCCTTTTGCGGAAATCAACATCGCCCCGGGATGCGGCATGCAATTTGTGCTGCAATGGGATGAACCTTTCCCGGAGAAGTTCGGCGATCCGGGCGCCACTACAGACCTGGACCTTTACATCTGCACTTCGACTGATTTGGAGGACTGCATCTTCGGCTCCAACAACGGTCAGGGCTGTTCACTGCGGGATTCACTCCAGTCCAGCCCACCTATCGAGATATCGAACTCGATCATCAACCAGAGCGGTATCCATCAAGCCGTCTTTCTGGCCGTGGACCACTATTGCGGCGATCCCGAAGTGCAATTCCGCCTGGTCACCTTCCCGATCACAGGCCCTCAGTGCCCGATCGAGCGCATCCGGGATCCGCTGGTGCCCGAGTTTGAGCATTCTGCCTTCACCGGCCCCCAAATCTATGGCCACGCTGCGGCCAGGGAGGTCATTGCAGTCGCTGCGATCGACTATCGGGAAATCAAAGAGTCCGGCAACTTTCAAAGACCATTGGGCATGCTCAACGCCCAGCCCTACAGCGCCTTGGGAGGGGCGATTCCTGTCTCGACCGAACTCTGCGATGAGACGGCTTCTCAGCACTGCAGCCCCAACATCAAACCCGACCTGACGGCCCCCGACGCGACCAATACGACCTTTTTCAACCGGCTTAAGAATCCAGACAGGGACGAATGCCCCAATTTTTTCGGCACCTCGGCGGCTGTCGCACACGCCGCAGGAGCGGCTGTCCTGGTGATGGAAGCCAATCCGGACCTTGAGCCGGGGCAGATTGCCGAAATCCTGCAGCAGACCGCCACTCGGATGTTCGATTCACGCCGTTCAGGCGCTGGGCTGATCGATGCCTTTGCGGCAGTTTATCGAGCCAGGCAACTCCCCTCCGCCCCTCTGCCTCAGGCTGTCGCCTTCAGCGCCAAGAGCGGATCGATCCTGCATTGGTTGGAGGTCAACACAGCACTGTCCTACCGGGTGGAGGTACGGGAATCGGCGATTCGCCAGCGCGTCTTCTCCGCGCAGACTTCCCAATCGCGCTTGGCTGTCCCTGCTTCGTTCGTCGGCAAAGGCTTTCAGTGGAGGGTCTCGGCTGTCAACAGGCATGGCCAGGGCGGCTGGAGCGCCTGGAGCGGGTTTGGGACACCCAACCGCAGACTCCCCCGGCAGTAGTGAAGCCTGCAGTTGAACCGACTGGGTGCGAGCGCAGTGGACTGCTGCGCCTCTAGCCCGAGAGCATCGGGCTTCCGCCGCGCTGTTCCCAGCACCCTTCCAGGGCGCTAGTACCACGTAACCTAATTTTTTTCGGAGTAGAGTGGTAGGGTGTGGCAAACTGGAAAGGAGTTTGCCATGAAGCCACGCTACCGTGTGACGTTGA
>JANQFM010000219.1 GCA_028277865.1 Acidobacteriota bacterium | reverse complement strand
TTCTTGGGGCGCTCTCCGGTGGCTGCGCCGCCCGAGGCGGCTGACCACCGGCTAATATCCAACGCCCTTCCAGGGCCAATCGAATCTCCAGATCAGAAGCTCTTTGGAGGTATGAGGTCGCTCGTTACCTATAGCTATGACGTCACGTAGGCAGTCATCTGGGTCAACTAGTCACCTAGTAGCCGCATGCACGGCAAAGCCGATTTAGATTTGAATGCACCTGAAATAGTTAAATGGATCTGCCTCAATTCGTCTCAGGCAACCCTTTCTTTCTGCACTTTGCGTCCTTTGCGTCTTGGCGCGAAACACTTCTCTTTTTTGGGGGCTTCCAGCCGAGCTTGTTTTCTTGGCGGCTGCGGGCGATGGCCAGGCTGCCGGGGGCGACGTTTTCGGTGATGGTGGAGCCGGCGGCCACGTAGGCGCCTTTGCCGATCTTGAGGGGTGCGATGAGCTGCGAGTTGCTGCCGATGAAGACTTCGTCCTCGATGAGGGTCTTGTTCTTGTGTACCCCGTCATAGTTGCAGGTGATGGTGCCGGCGCCGATGTTGACGCCCTTTCCCAATTCGGCATCGCCCAGGTAGGTCAGGTGAGCCGCCTTGCTGCCGTCATCGATGCGGGACTTTTTGACTTCCACGAAGTTGCCGACGCGGACATTGCTGCCGATCCGGCTGTCGGCACGGATGTGGGCGAACGGCCCCACCTGGGTGCCGGCTCCGACCCGGCTGGATCGGATCACCGAGCAGTGGTCGACCAGGGCGCCCTCTCCGACTTCGGCGTCGCTCAAGTGGCAATAGGCTTTAACAGTTGCCTCGGGTCCGATGCGGGTTCGGCCCTCCAGGATGACTCCCGGATAGAGCACCACGTCCTGGCCGATTTCAACAGTGGAGTCGATGAGGACGCTGCCGGGGTCGAGCATGGTGACGCCTTGGGCCATCCATCGCCGGGCGATTTCGCGCCGCATCAGCCTTTCCGCCTCGGCCAGCTGCATTCGGTCGTTGATCCCCCAGGTCTCGCTGGGACGGTGGCTGGTCCAGGTCGCGACTTTGAGCCCTTGCTCCCTCATGATCCACAGCAGGTCGGTCAGGTAATATTCGCCGGATCGGTTGCGGTTGTCCAGGCGGTCAAGGGCGGGCAGCAACGACTCGGACCTGAAGCAGTAAAATCCCGAGTTGACTTCACGGATGGCCTTCTGCTCAGCCGTGGCGTCCTTTTCTTCCACCGTAGCCAGAGCCTGGCCTTTGCCGTCGCGCAAGATGCGGCCGTAGCCGGCGGGATCCTCCAGATGGGTGGTCAGCAGAGCTTGATCGGCGCCTTCCTCTTCGACCAGACGGAGCAGTTGCTGCAAGGTCGAAGAACGGATCAGGGGCGCGTCAGCGTAAAGCACCAACAGGCTGCCGCCCATGCCTTCCAGATGAGGGGAGGCCATTTGCAGGGCGTGGCCCGTACCCAACTGCTCGTGCTGCTCTACGAACTCGATATTCAACCCTGCGGGGGCGTCCTGGGCAAGCTGACGGACCGCCTTTGACTGAGGGCCGACGACCAGCAATGTCCGTCGCACCCCGACTTGATGCAGCCTGTCCAGCACGTGCATCAGCAAGGGCTTGCCGCAAAGCGGGTGCACGACCTTGCTGGTTCTGCTCTTGAATCGGGTTCCCCTGCCGGCGGCCAAGACGACGGCGTGCCGTCCAGCAGTCTTGGCAGGGTTGTGAGGAGCCATTGCACTGATCTTTGTCTTCTCTGCGTCCTCTGAGTCTCTGCGCCTCTGCGTGAATCTGCTCTTGCCGCCCTTTTACGACAACCTCAAGATGCGGGCGCTCCCGGTCGGCGCCTCCCACGCTTCCCGGACTGAGGCTCCGCCTCGCCAGGACTATTCCTTGGTCACGCTTTCGAGCAGCTCTTGAAACTGCTTGTTGGAGCTCAGGGAGCGGAAGTCCGGATCGCCGGAGGCATGAAAGGCATTCTCCCGCGATTCTTCGACGGACTTGGCAAGGAATTCGACTGCCTTGTCAGCATTTTGCTGACGGGCTTCGGTGGCCGCCATAGCGTAGTAAATGTATCCCGAATCGCCGTCCGAGACCTTGAGCGCTTGCTGGAAGAGTTCCATCGCCTCTTTGTAGCGGCCGGCATTGTGGCAATAGACGCCCTGATCATAGTGCTCTTCGGGGTTGCCCTTCTCGGGTGGAGACACCTCGGTCAGCTTGCGCTCACAGATACGCAAATACTTCTTGGCGCCCGCTGACAGGTGCGGGTCTTCGTCCGCCTTGCCGATGAGCTCGTTCAGGGTTTGGCGGGCTTCGGAGTGTTTTCCGGCCGACATCATCTTCAGGGCTTTTTCAAACTCCTTGAGCCGTTTCTTGCTCTCTTTTGTGATCTCTGCTGCCATATATCCTCTCAAAGATTCGTAAGATAGCAGGGTTGGCGAAAAAAGTACTATTATAGGGCTCGTTGGCGGACAGTCAAGGACGGCGCATAATGGGGGCAAGCTTTGATGGAGGTTCCGAATTTCAAGATCGCGAGGGAGGAGTACGACAAAATCGTCGTCATCCTCTCCCACATCCAGAAGCGTGCACGAGCCAGCTCAGTCTGCCTGATCAACCGCAACGGCCAGGACATCGCCCATGAGGGCCAATTCAGCAGCCTGGACATTCAGGCACTCTCCTCCCTGGCCGCCAGCACCCTGGCCGCCACCTTCGGCTTGGCCGCGCTGATTCAAGAGGAAGAATTTCAACGTATTTATCACCGGGGGCGCAAGAACAGCCTGATCATCACCCCGGTTGCCGAACTGGCACTGCTGCTGATTGTCCTGCCGACCGCAACAGAAGACGGAAGGGATCTGACCAGCTTGGGGCAGGCCACCCTCATCCTGGAGGACATATTGCGCAAGTGCAATAGCGAGTAGCCGGGACAAGCACTGGCTGATGTGAAGCCCCGATGGAGAGTCCGGGGCAGCACGGAGGAAAAAGCTTGACTTTCATCAACTACGCGAACCGGGAAATCAACTGCAAGATCGTCTACTATGGCCCGGGCCTCTCGGGCAAGACGACCAACATCACGCAGCTGTACCGGACAGTCAACCCCACCCTTCGCGGCAAGCTGGTGACATTGAACACCGAGCTGGACAGAACCCTTTTCTTCGACTTCCTCCCCCTGGAAGTGGGCAAGATCGCCGGATTCAACGCCCGCTTTCACCTTTACACGGTCCCCGGGCAGGTCTTCTACGAGGCCAGCCGACGCCTCATCCTCAAGGGCGCGGACGCGGTGGTCTTTGTGGCCGACTCCCAAAAGGACCGCCTGGACGCCAACCTGGAAGCCATTGAGGATCTGCGGCGCAACCTGATTGAGAACAAGCTGGACATCCACTCAATGCCCTACGCCCTGCAGATCAACAAGCGGGACATGGAAGACATCTTCGATGTCGATTTCCTGGCTGGAAAGCTGGACGTCAAGAAAGAGCCCGTCTACCAAGCCGTAGCTGTCGAAGGCAAGGGCGTCCAGGAGACCTTCCGCGACGTGGCCAAGCAGGTATTGCGCCGGCTGCGGGAAGAGATGACCTGAAGCAAACGTCCCCATGATCGGAACGGCAGACATCCGCCAAGCCTCCTCTTGCCTCAAAGGCCAAGTCCATCGGACCCCCATGACAGGATCCCGCACCCTGAGCGACCGCCTGGGGCTGCGCATGCATTTCAAGCTGGAGCTTTTCCAAAAAACGGGATCCTTCAAGGTCCGGGGAGTACTCAACAAGCTTCACGATCTGTCCGCTGAGGAGAAGAAGCGGGGCGTCATCTCGATGTCGTCGGGGAATCATGCCCAGGCTCTTTCCTTCGCGGCCTCCTCTTCAGAGATCCCCGCCACTATCGTCATGCCCTCCTGGAGCCGGGACTTCAAAGTGGAAGCCACCCGCAGCTATGGGGGGAAGGTTGTCCTCACGGACGATGACCTGATGGAGACCGTTGCTGCTATCCAGCAGCAAGGGGGGCAGACCTTCGTCCACCCATTCGACGACCCCCTCATCATTGCCGGCCACGGGACGGTGGGGCTGGAGATCCTCGAAGACGTGCCCTCTCCGGATTATGTACTGGTCACCATCGGGGGCGGCGGGCTGATTTCCGGGATCGCCGCAGCGGTCAAGGGACTCTCCCCATCCACCCGAGTGATCGGGGTCGAGCCCCGAGGTGCAGCCGCCATGACGGCCAGCCTTCAACGAGGAAAGCCGGTCAAGCTGGAGAAGGTCGATACCATCGCGGACGGCTTGGCGGCGCCTTTTGCAGGACGCGAAAACCTGGCCATGGTGCAGCAGTACGTGGATGAGGTGCTGCTGGTTTCCGATGACGAAATCGTGGAGGCCATGGCGCTGATTCTGGAACGCCTCAAAGTGGTGGTTGAACCGTCCGCTGCGGCAGCCTTGGCCCCCCTGCTGTCGGGCGCCCTCAAACTTCCTGAAGGTTCGCAAGTCGTGTGCGTGCTGTGCGGAGGCAACGTGGACCGGGCAACCTTGGCCAAGCTGCTGACTGAGGATTTCGCGCCATGACGCAAAAAGGTGCAAAGAGCGCAAGGTGAGGAGGGAAAAGAAATCATCAGTCAGCACTTGGCGTTCTTGGCGTCTTGGCGCGAAACCTCCCCTTCCCTGAAATTGACCTGCACGATGAACTCGGTGGCGTATCGGTCCTCGCCATGCGTGGGCAGGTGGCCGCGATCGGGCAGGCGCTCTTCCAGGCTGACCCGGAAATTGTGCAGATTCTCAGCCACCTTGCCGAACAGCTCGACCAGCAAAGGATTACGGAAATCGATGTATTGAGGCTTGTAGTGGTGACGGCGCATCTGCCTGGCCGCAGGCCCGGCCGGGGTTTTGGGCTGCTCCTCTTCCGTCCCTTGCCGCGGCTGGCCGGCCTGCAGGTCGGTTTCCTGCGGGGACGCTTCTTCGTCCTTTTCGTCCTCGACAGGGGTTTGCTTGGGCGGGGGACCGGGCTTTGCAGGGCCGGGAAGAGGCTGGACCCGGACAAAGGCCTGCTGGGGAAAGCCGTGCTTGTGCTGCCAGCGATTGACTTTCAGGAAATAGTCTTGCTCGCTTTCGCCGGGCGCCCGGCGAGGATAGAGGTCGGCACTGATCTGCCATCGTCGGCGCGCCAGCACCAGGCATCCCCGGTAGGTGATCCGGGGGCGGTAAGAGATCATGGCGACCGGTTGGGGCTGCTGTTGGCCATCCGAGGCACCCTTTTCTTCTTCTTCGCTATTTTTGTCTTTTTCGTCTTTTTCCTCCGCTGCGGTTGCTTGAGCTTCCGGCAACGGAAACGAAAACGAGGAAGGCGGCGTAAAGCGTGAGAGCAGCTGGAAGAGGGGCGGCCGCATGCGCGGATTCAAAAAGCCCAGGTCGACCGGGATGACCTGCTTTCGGCTGGGAAGGTGGCGCAGCAGGAGTGCGTCGGGATCGCCGGGGTGGGGCTCGACCTGTAGGTCGGCTGTGGAGAGCTGGATCTCCGATGGGCCGGTCTCCCCGGTGGGATAGCTGATTTCCCAACGCAAAAGGGGAGGGTGCAGATTGGCATTGAAGCCGGCGTCTCCGCAGATTTCCGCCAGGCACTGGCTGCTGAGCCTGGAGTTTTCGTCGTAAAGATCTTTTTCGACCGAGGCCGGGAAAAGGCTCAGGAAGCGGGAAAAGTACTTGCCGAAACCAGTCAGGAAAGTATTGGCCACCAGTCCGTCAGTGCCATCGGAGTTGAAGCCCGGCAAATGTTGGGCAAAGACAGAGACGGAATTGCAGCCGCCGCCCAGCGGAGGCACGCCTTTCAGTGCTTCTTGCAGGTCAGCCGACTGCAGGTCGATGGCCTCAGCCTCCGGTGATTGCCTCCAGCGTTCCGCCAGCAACTTGCGCAAGGCCTTGTTTGCCTCCTGAATCTGGTCAATCAGCTCAACCTTCAAGGGATTGGTGAGGTTGTAGTCCCCTTCCTGTTGCTCTTCTTCCTCTTGGGGATCCTCATCGGCCGCCATTTCCTGCACTGCTTGGTCAAGCTCTTCCTCTTCCGCTCCCTCTTCGCCCTCCCCCTCCTTCGGCTGCGCTGCCTGGGGCAGGGGACGCCCGGAGCGGTGCATCCGCTCCAAGTGCTCTTTGAAGTGCTCCCGGTAATAGTCCTCGTAGAATTCCAGAAGGGGGACCGAGTTGCGCTCCCCCTGGTAGTAGCTGTCGAAAAATCGCCGCATGGTGGCCATGGCACTGCGCGGCTCGGCCAGCCGCAGAGTCAGCCCAACGTATTCCGTCAGGCTGTCAGCCGCCCCCTGCAGGCGCCGGGGTGCAATCGACAGGCTGGATTCGGCGCCCGCATCTTCAAAAAAGGGGATCTCAGTCCTCATCCGGACAGCCGAGCGGGGCAGCGGCAAGTCGCTTTCTTTCTCTTTCTCCTCCTCCTTCTTTTCCTCCTCCTGACCCTTCCCTTCTTGCTCTTTCTCCTTCTCTTCTGCCTCCCTGTGCGCCTGTGCGTCTTTGCGTGAGTCCTCCGGCGGGTTGGGGTCGAGTTGCTTCAGGGAGTCTTCCACCAGCGTAACCGACTCCTCCAATAGCTGATGGCGGTCAGCCACAGGAGAAGCTGCGTAGGCGGCCGCATTTTGGCGCAGGCTGTGCAGGAATTTCGAAGCTTCAGAGGCTTGCCGGGTACCGATCCGGTCCAGGATCTCCTTGAGGAGACGATCCCAGTCCACTTCTTGCTCACGGATGCCGATGCGAAAGCGGATGAAGCCGATTTCCAGCAGCCGGGAAACAAACGCGTCCGCTTCCTCAGCAGTCGCCTCGACCTGGGGATTGGTGCACAGAGCTTCGAGCAAGGCACTCAGCGGCCGATGAGGAGAGGAGTCAAAGAGGCCGGCCAGCAATTCCAGGACAGGGCTTTTGGGCATCCGCTGAAAGACCTCTCGAGCCCCCAAGGCAGTCAGGAAAACCAGCCTTCCGTCTCCTTCGCGCAAAGTTGGATTGAGTTCGACGTGAAAGTGCCTGCGTGTCTCGGAGTGGCGCAGCAGGTGGGCCAGGATGTGCGAGTAAAGGCTCTTGTTGAGCCGGATGAGGCTGCTCTTGCGGCGAGGGTTCCCGCAAAAGGATTCGGCATTGTGCCCGCTCTCGGACAGATGCCCGGCAATGACGGCGCAAAAAGTGCTGAAGGGAGTGGCCTTCATGCAGGTGCGCGAAAGGTATCGCATCAAGCTGCGCTCTGCCTGGCGGTCTTTTTTGTTGAGTTTGGCCGGAGGGGCTGAAGTGTAGCGATTGGTCTGGCGGAACAAGCTGCGGCTGGAAAGCAGCAGTCCCTTTTGCAGGTCCGGGTCCGCGACCATGGCTTGAAAACTGGCGCGCAAGTGGGCCAGTTCGCGGCGATGGGCCGCCTCGAATTCCTCTAGCAACTCCTGGCAGCGCAGGCCCCGGCGCCGAATCTCCTCGATCTCCTTGATCAGGTCCTGCTTCAGACAGGGCCGTGCCTTGGCGATCTGGGCAGGGCGGGGCAGGCGCAGGTTGTGGATGTCCCTTTTGAGCTGGACCAGCGCTCCGCGCGCCTTGCGTTCCGTGCAGCGGCCAATCTGGGCGAAGAGTGCCTCGGTGACGGATTCGCGCCCCTCCCGCATTTGATCTTCCAGCTTGAAAAGCTCTTTGATGAGAGCCGTGCAGCCCACCGCTTGAAGATCCTCCAGCAAGCTGGCCGGCAATCCCCCCACTCGGCAGACGAAATGGCGAAACAAGCCGGATTGCCGGCTCGGCTGTGCGATCAGCATTCCCTCTCCAGATCTCGCGCAAAGGCGCAAAGGCGCAAAAGCCAGCAAAGAAGCGGCTTACAAGTTTTAGAAAGCACCTGAAACGGTCGCCTCATCTAGGGTCCGTAGATGCTTCTTTTGAAGTAGTCAACGACCAGGTCGATGCCCCGTCCTGAACGGGTGATGACTTGGCATTCCACTGCCATGCCGCGCCGGAAGCGGGCCAGGTCTTGGCTGTCGATTCCTCCCAGGTCGATCGAGGCATGGACCTGGTAAGCGCCTCTGGAAGCAGTGCCTTGATTGACAGGTTCGGTCCCGATGAAGGTCACGGTTCCGAAAAACCCCTCATCCAGCAAGCCCTGCAGCGAGGCGAAGGCTGGAATCCGGAAACGCACCAGATCGTCCAGCTCGATCTCATGTATGTCCGCCTGGGCCACGGTCAGCACTGCCTTCCAGCGGTTGGGCGAGCCGATTTCAACCAACAGCTCTCCCTCGGCAGCAAAGGATCCCACACGTTTTTCCAGTTCCTCGCTGAGCACCATGCCGGCTGCGGGCGAGAAAAGGCGCATGCGGTCGATCTCCTTTTCAGTGCGGCTGATCTGCTGCTCCAACATTTCGATCTGGCTACGGGGCGTCCGTCCGTCCGAACGCTTGTACTTGGCCTCCAGCCGCAGCTGCTCCAGACGGCTTTCCTGCGTGAAGCTGTCCAGGCGGATGAGAAGCTGCCCTTGCTCCACCCTTTCGCCCGCCGAAACCAAGACCTCCCTGATGACGCCGCTGGAGGGGCTGTAGGAACGCCACACCGATTCCGGTTCCAGCAACCCTGCCGCTTCGACCGAAATATCGAAGCTGAAACCGAACAAGGCGCCTGCAACCAGCAGGGCCAAAGTGAACAGGCATCCCAGCGTCATGCTGACTGCGTGAGAAACCATCTTCCCGCCCAGCGAAGGGTGCTCGTCGAGTTCCGGCAACGGCTGATCGGTCATGGCGGAAGAAGTCCAAGGTCCAATGTCCAAAGTCCAAAGTCCACTCTTTCGAAACCCCTCTGTGCCTCTGTGTGTTGGCGGCTAATGCCCCGCACTGCCTTTGAGGATTCGGAAGCGGGCTTCGGCTTCTCGGGCAACGCCGTACATCTCGCCGTAAAGCTCGCAGTCGTCCAACAGTTCCTGGTGGCTTCCGGTGCCGACCAGGCGCCCTGCCTGCAAAACACAGATGCGGTCGGCCAGCAGGGCGTTGGCCAGGCGGTGAGTCACAAAAATGACCGTCTTGCCGCGCAAATAGGAAAAGATGCGGTGCAGAACCTGGGCTTCGGTTTGAATGTCCAGATTGGCGGTGGCCTCGTCGAAAAGCAGGATGGGAGTTTGACGGGCCAACGCACGCGCGATGGCCACGCGTTGCCGCTGACCGGCCGACAAGGTCGATCCCCACTCCGCCACCGGGGTCTGGTAGCCCTCCGGCAACTCCTGGAGCACTTCGCCCAGGCCGCACACCTCTACAATCTCGTCCAGTTGGGTAGTCGATGGCCGGACGGCGCCCAGGGTCAGGTTGTCCCACAAAGTGCCCTTGATGAGGCTGACATCCTGCCACACGACCGCCATTTGCTGGCGCAGGTCGCCTAGGCCGATTTCCTGAAGTGTCCGGCCGTCGATGGCGATGCTTCCCGAAACCGGCGTTTCCAGGCTGGAAAGAAGCCGCAATAGTGTGGTCTTTCCGGATCCGCTGGGGCCCACCACGGCGGTAATCGAACCCTCGGGGAGTTCCAAGGACAATTCCCTGAGCACGGGACGGTCAGAGGCGTAGGAAAAGCAGACGTCCTGGATCTTGACTTGGCCTTTCAAATGGTGCCGGATCGCCTGGGGCGGAGCATAGGCCAGGGTCGGATCCTGTTCCACCGGGCTGTCCAAATATTCGTACATGCGGCTCAGGTGAACGGCCGACTGCTGGAATTGCGAAAAGAGATTGACCAGCTGGGAAATCGGATTGTAGAGGTAGCCGATGTAGGCCGAAAAGGCGATATAGTCGCCCAGGGTCATCTGGTGGGAAAGAATCAGGGTCCATCCGAACCAGGTGAACAGTGCGGTGTTCAGAGCCCTCAGCGAGCCGTTGGCCACCCCGAAGACCTGTCCCAGCCCCCCGGCCCGAAGCTGGTGTTGCATGGCCAGGTCGATCATGTTGCGGGCCCGGTGGTAATTCTGGTTTTCCAGCCCCATCGACTTGAAGGTGCGGATATGGCTCAGCGTCTCGATCTGAAAGGCGTTCAAGTCGGCATAGGCTTCTGAGGTCCGCTTCCAGTAGCGCCTCAGAATCCTCCCTGACAGGCCCGTGATGGTCACCGTGAGCGGGACGCTGATCAGCGCCACCAAAGCCAACCTCCAGTTGAGCAGAAAGAGGACGGGAGGCACCAGGATCAAATAGACTCCCTGCACGAAGACGGTCTGGAAGACTTGGCTGATCGATCGCAGGGCCAACCCCACGTCCTGGAAGCGGCTGTTGACCTCTCCCACTTGGTGCTCGTCAAAAAACCGGGCCTTGAGGTGCTGCAGGTGATTGAAGAAGAGCAGCCGGGTGGCACTGCTCAGCCGAGTCTCTACGTAAAGCGAGAAGTAGCCCCGGATGGCCCCCATCAATGCCGTGGCCAGGCCCAGGGCCAGGATGCCGGCCACCAGCACATGCATCAGGGAGACGTTTTCAGAAGGATAGACCTCGTCGATAAGAAGCTTGGTGAGGTAAGGCGTCACCATCCCCACCAGCCCCAGCACCAGGGCCATCAACATCCCTTTGCCCAGGCGTCCCCAGTAGGAGCGGATGAGGCGAACCAGCCGCATAAACTGTACCGCCGCTTCCCACAGCGTCGGGACTTGCTCTTCCTGTTTCTCAGAAGCAACCATCTGTCAACTAATTATAAGCAGGGACAAAGAGGCGATCAATGTTGGAAAAGGGATCGATAGTCATCTATCGATTGTCAACGGGTGTGCGGCCCTGAATTCCGGCAGGCGCTGATCTTTGGCTCCAAGGAGTCTGGTGGCGCTCAAGGGTTCCGGGCTCCAGGCCCCAGGTTCCAGATCAGAGCCCGGGTGGTTTTCACATTTGAGTCAAGTTTGGAGCGCCCGCATCTTGCGGGCCTCTGCCTC
>JANQFM010000429.1 GCA_028277865.1 Acidobacteriota bacterium | reverse complement strand
CAGATCCTGAGAGCGGCCATCAGGGTGGTGCAGATCAGGATCTGCCTTTACCGATACACGGGAATGACAGATCACGTGGTGGGAAGCCCGTCTCAAATGCAGGACGAAGCCAACGGGGACGGCCAACCGGCCAATGCCTTGCCCATCGTGGACCGGATCCCCCAACAAGCCTCCTTCAAGGAGATGCTGCTGCATGTGCGCCAAACTTTGCTTGATGCCTACCAAAACCAGCGCTACCCCTACCGCCGCCTGATTCAGGACTTGGGGCTGCAAGAGGAAGGAGAGCGCTTCGCCCTTTTCGACGTGGCATTGTCCCTGGAGGGATTCCACGCTCCTTTGCCCGACCTGGGCAACGACCTGACGCTGCGTTTCAGCTTTCATACCGGTCGCCTGGAAGGTGCCGTCGAATATGACCGCAGCCTCTTTGAAGAGCAGGCAATCGCCAGGTTCGCCCAGCACTTAGGCAACATCTTGAGCGCCGCCGTTGAGGATGTCGATCTGCCGGCCTACGCCATCCCCATGCTGACAGAGGCCGAAAGGCAGCTGCTCGAAGGCTTCAACGGCAAGGCTTACCCGGCACTTCGACAAGAGACGGTGCTGGGATCGTTCGACCAGCAGGTCGCCGAACGGTTGCACGGCACTGCGGTCGCCTGCGCTTCGGCGCTGCTGAGCTACGGTGAGCTGAACCGGCGGGCCGAACGGCTGGCCCAGCGACTCCGAGAGGAGGGAGCTGGATCGGATTCCGTGGTTGGAATTTGCCTTGACAGATCACTATTTATGGCGATCGGATTGATCGGGATCCTCAAGTCCGGCAGCGCCTATTTGCCTCTGGATCCTTCTCATCCTCCCGGGCGCCTGGCTACCCTGCTGCAAGATGCGGCCTCGCCGATTGCCGTGACGTTGCAAGAGCATATGAATGCTCTGCCTGCGGACATTCGCCCACTGCCCCTGCTGCTGGACCAGCAATGCCAGGACGGCGCCCAGCCAGCTGGTCCAGTCCCGACGCCTCCTGCCAACTTGGCCTACGTCATCTACACCTCGGGATCGACGGGCAAGCCCAAGGGCGTCCTGATCTCTCACGGCAACCTGTTGCACAGCACCCAGGCCCGCAGCCACTATTACCGTCATCGCATCGACCGGTTCCTTTTGGTGTCGCCTTACATCTTCGACAGCTCGGTGGCAGGCATATTCGGCACTCTGTGCCAGGGCGGCTGCTTGGTGCTGCCCGCTCCCGGAATGGAACGGGATCCCTTCCGGCTGCAGGAGGAGGTGGCCCGTCAGTCCATTACCCATATGCTTTGCCTGCCGGCACTGTACGGCATCCTGCTCAAGGAATCGCAGCCTGGCCAGCTGGCTTCGCTGCAGACGGTCATGGTGGCGGGCGAGGCCTCTGCAGGCGATTTGGTCGACAGCCACAGCAGCCGTCTGCCCGGCTGCGAGCTGTTCAATGAATACGGACCCAGCGAAGGGACCGTATGGAGCAGCGTCCACCGCTGCCTGGCAGAAGACAGGGACGGGATGGTGCCCATCGGCGGTCCCGTCCCCTACAGCCGGCTATACGTGCTGGGTCCGGCGCTGGCCCGCATGCCGGTAGGTTCGGCAGGAGAGCTGTGCATCGCAGGGCCGGCGGTGGCACGCGGCTATCTGCGCATGCCTGCTAGGACGGCCTGCTCATTCGTCCCAGATCCTTTCAGCCCTGAGCCTGGCGGTCGCCTTTACCACACGGGAGATTTGGTGCGCCAGCGTCCCGACGGCATTTTGGAGTTCTTGGGCCGCATCGACCGGCAAGTCAAGATTCGGGGCCACCGGGTGGAGGTCGAGGAGGTGGAAGGGCTGCTGGCCCGCCATCCCAGCGTCAGCCAAGCTGCCTTGGTGGCGCGTCAATTCTCAGCAGGCGACACCCGCCTGGTGGCGTTTGTGGTGGCCCATAGGGCTGAAGAGGAAGAGGCTTCTTCACAGGATGGGCAAGCCGGTGAGGGCGGCTTGCAGTCTGAGTACATCTCGCAGACGCGGGCTGTCTACGACAAGATCTACAGCCAGGATCCCTCCTTCGCCGGCCATATCAACCTGCGGGCCTGGATCAGCAGTTACACCGGCCGTCCGCTTGCCCAAGAGGAGATCCTGGAGACCGTCGACGACCTGTCCGGGAGAGTCCTCTCGCTGAATCCTCAAAGAGTGCTGGAAATCGGCGCCGGGACGGGATTGATTCTTTTTCGTGTGGCACCGCACTGCCGACACTACTTGGGCACCGACATTTCCGAGTCCTCCATCGCCTACCTTCGCCGCCAAGTCGAATCGCAGCAGCCTCCTTTAACTGGAGTCCGGCTGGAGCAGCGGGCCGCTCACGAATTGGATGATCTCGACAAGGGCGCCTATGACGCCGTCATCCTCAGCTTCGTGACCCAGCACTTCCCGTCTGCACAGTACTTGATCGAGTTTCTAGAAAAAGCCACCCAACTTCTTGCGCCAGGAGGATTTCTCTTCCTGGGAGGCGTGCGCAGCCTGCCCTTGCTGGAGACCTTCCACAGCGCCGTCCAGCTCCATCAGGCCGAAGACGGGGTCTCCGCCCAGCAATTGCGCCAGCGCATCCGCGAGCGGCTCTCCTCCGAGAGCGAACTAGCCATCGACCCGGCCCTCTTCAACGCCTTTCAGCAGAGCCGCGAGCGGATCAGCCATGTGCAGATCCTGCCGCGAGGCGGGCGCTCCGACAACGAGATCACGCGCTTTCAGTACGACGCCGTCCTGTACGTGCAAAGCCCTGCGGCGCTAGGGCAGGTCTCCTGGCGCAACTGGCGCAAGCAAGGATTGACGCTGCAGGCCTTGCGCCGATTGCTGCAGTCTGAACGGCCTGCCGTCGCCGCATGGACCCAGGTGCCCAATGCACGTCTGGCCCGGGAGGTCCAGGCCGTTGAGTTGCTGCATGACGAAGAGGGTCCGGCCACGGCGCGGGAGATTCTCCGGGCCTTGCCCAAGCGGCCTCCCGAAGCGTCTGTGGACCCATCGGACTTGTGGGACTTGGGGCGCGATTTGGGCTATCAGGTTGAAATCAGCTGGTCGTCCGGTAGGGCCGACGGCAGCTTCGACGTGGCCTTGATCAGCCGTCCGGCGGACGCACAGCCGCAGATGGTGCGCGCGCGTGGCATTTCCGAGCCGCGCCCCTGGGGCGAATACACCAACAATCCCCTCCAAGGGCTGCATGCCGGGCAGCTTTCGCCGCGCCTTCGCAAACATTTGCGGGCGTCGCTTCCCGAGCATTGCCTGCCCTCGGCTTTCCTCTACCTGCCGTCGCTGCCCCTTACCGCCAGCGGCAAGCTGGACCGCAGCGCTTTGCTGAAACTGGCCCGTGCTCCGGTCGGTTCGTCGGGGGCTCAGGCCGCGCCGCGCACTGCCACCCAAAAAGAGCTGGCCGAGATCTGGTGCGACGTGCTGGGAATCGCCCGCGTGGGGCTCAATGATGACTTCTTCGACCTGGGCGGGCACTCGCTGCTGGCCACTCAGGTCCTTTCGGCCATTCGGCGCAGCTTCGGCGTCGAGCTGGACCTCGACACGCTTTTCCAGGCCTCCAGCCTGCAAGCCATGGCCCGCCGCGTCGATCGGCTGGGACGAGGCCGACAAAGGCAGTTGCCGCCCATCCAAAAGATTTCGCGCCAGCAGGAGCTTCCTCTCTCGTTCGCCCAGCAGCGCCTCTGGTTTTTGGCTCAGCTGGAACCCGAAAGCACGCTTTACAACCTCCCTGCCTTACTGCGGCTGACAGGGTCATTGGATGTGGCAGCGCTGCAGGCCAGCCTGAAGCGGATCATCCGCCGCCACGAGTCCTTGCGGACCGCTTTCCCGGCCTCGCAGGGACGGCCCGTTCAGCAGATAAGCCCTGCCCCGGACTTTTCGCTGCCCATAGCCGACCTCGGGCTTTGCGCTCCTGCCGAGCGCGAGAGGGAGTTTGGCCGCCTGGGAGAGGATCTGGTGCGGCGGCCCTTCGATCTGGGCAGCGGGCCGCTGATGCGGGTGTTGCTGCTGCGCTTGGCGCCCCGCCAGCATGCCCTGGCCGTGGTGATGCATCACATCATCTCGGACGGCTGGTCAATGGGGCTTTTGGTGCAGGAGTTGACCGAGCTGTACCAGGCCTATTCCGCCAGGCAGCCTTGCAGGCTTGCACCATTGCCCATCCAGTACGCCGACTTCGCCCACTGGCAGCGCCAATGGCTGAACGATGAGGTGCTGGAAGAGCAAAAGGAGTACTGGCGAACGAGCCTGCAGGGCGCGCCCCCCCTGCTGGAACTGCCCACCGACCGGCCTCGCCCCACTTTGCGCTCTCATCGCGGGTCCACCGAGAGGTTCACCCTGCCTCCAGGCCTTTCCCAGCACTGGAGCGCCATGGGCCGTCGGCGCGAGGTGACGTTGTTCATGTCCCTTCTGGCCGCTTTTCAGCTCCTGCTCTCGCGCTACTCCGGGCAAAAGGACGTGAGCGTGGGAACCCTGATCGCCAACCGCAACCGGCCCGAGACCGAGGGGCTGATCGGCTTTTTCGTCAATACCCTGGTCATGCGCAGCCGGCTTGATGGGCAATCCGGCTTCTATGAACTGCTGGACAAGGTGCGGGACAACTCATTGAAAGCCTTTGCCCGCCAGGACGTGCCCTTCGAGCAGGTGGTGGAGGATTTGCAGCCCGATCGGTCTTTGAGCCACGCGCCGCTGTTTCAGGTCATGTTCGTGCTGCAAAACGTTCCCATGGCACCTCTGCAGCTGGCTGGATTGGAGGCCAGCCTGGTGTCGCCTGAAGCCGTGTTGGCCGAATTCGACCTCTCGCTGCTGGCCGCCGAAGGCCCTCAGGGCATCGAGGGGATGATCGAGTACAGCCTGGATCTTTTCGATGTGACCACCATTCGCCGCTTTATCGGGAACTTGCAGACCCTGATGGAAGAGATCGTGGCGACGCCGCGCCGGCCGGTCTTCGAACTGCCGCTGCTGGACGAGGCGCAACGGCAGCAAATGCTGCTGGACTGGAACGACACTCGGGCCGGGTATTCGCGGGAGCTTTGTGTTCATCAGCTTTTTGAAGCCCAGGCCGACCGCACCCCGGATGCCCCGGCAGTGGAGTGGGACGGTCGGCAGCTTTCTTACCTGGAACTGGATCAGCGGGCCAACCAGCTGGCTCACCATCTGCGCAGCAACGGCGCCCGCCCCGAGAGCCTGGTGGGTCTTTGCCTGGATCCCGGCCCCGAAACCCTGACGGCGATGCTGGGCATCCTCAAGTCGGGTGCAGGCTACTTGCCGTTGGATCCGGGATACCCGCCCGACCGCCTGGCCTTCATGATGGAAGATGCCGACATTCCTTTGCTGGTGACCCATGAAGAGCTGCTCATCGGCTTGCCCGGCCCGGCCCAGCCCATCTGCCTGGACGCCGACAGCATGCTGCTCGACGAACAGCCGACAGTGCGTCCGCCCGCAACCGCAGCGGCTCACAACCTGGTCTATGTCATCTACACCTCCGGGTCGACGGGCAAGCCCAAGGGAGTGCTGATCCGCCATCATCCGCTGGTCAATTACGTCGAGCACATCGCCGCCGAGTACGAGATCAGCCGCAGCGACCGCGTCCTCCAGTACGGCTCGGTCAGCTTCGACGTGGCGGCAGAGGAGATCTACCCCTGCCTGGCCAAGGGGGGGACGCTGGTGCTGCGCAGCGAGGAGATGCTGGGCTCCACCGCCGGATTCCTGGGCATCTGCCGTGACTTGAAGCTCAGCGTTCTGAATGTC
This sequence comes from Acidobacteriota bacterium, assembly GCA_028277865.1. Taxonomy (GTDB): domain Bacteria; phylum Acidobacteriota; class UBA6911; order RPQK01; family DATIPO01; genus JANQFM01. The sequence goes on along the minus strand of JANQFM010000429.1, from coordinate 1,623 downwards.
CCCACCGCCTACTGGCACCAGTTGACAGTGGACCTGCAGGCCGACGAGCTGGAACTGCCGCCCGACCTGCGTCTGCTGGTCATCGGGGGGGAGCGGGCTTTGCCCAGCCACCTGGAAATCTGGCATCGCCGGGTCCAGGGCCGTCCTCGCCTGGTCAACGCCTACGGACCCACCGAGTCCACCATCGGCGCCAGCCTGTGCCGCTTGCCTGCCCATAGCCTGGACTCGCAGCGGGAAGTGCCCATCGGACGGCCCAATCGCAACACCGGCATCTACCTGCTGGACCGGTCTTTGCAGCCGGTTCCTGTGGGAGTGGTGGCCGAGCTGTTCATCGCCGGGGTGGGAGTGGCCCAGGGTTATCTGAACCGGCCTGGCCTGACCGCCGGCGCCTTCTTGCCTGACCCGCTGAGCCGTCGGCCGGGAGCGCGCTTTTACCGCAGCGGAGACCTGGCCCGCTGGCGCCCTGACGGGACTCTGGAATTTCAGGGGCGCAGCGACCATCAGGTCAAGCTGCGCGGATTCCGCATCGAAATCGGAGAGATCGAGACGGCCTTGGGGCGCCATTCGGCCGTTTCTCAGGCGGCGGTGGCGGTGCGCGAGGATATCCCCGGCCAAAAGCGCCTGGTGGCCTACCTGGCGTCGGAGGCCGATCCGCCTCCGCCCACATCGGCCCTGCAGACCTTTCTGAGGCAGGATCTCCCTGAGTACATGGTGCCTTCCCTTTACGTGGTTTTGAAGGAACTGCCTGTTACCTCGGGCGGCAAGGTCGATCGCAAGGCCTTGCCCGAAGACGTGGCCTCCCAGGCCGACCGGCCTTACGCCGCTCCCGTCACCCACACCGAGGAACTGCTGGCCGGAATCTGGGCCGACGTGCTGAACATCGACCGGGTGGGCTCACAGGACAACTTCTTCGACTTGGGCGGGCATTCCCTGCTGGCCACCCAGATGATCTCGCGCATCCAGCAGGCCTTGGAAGTGGAACTGCCCCTTTGGGAACTGTTCGAAGCCCCCAACCTGGCCGATTTGGCAAGGCGCGTCGAGCAGCTGCAGGCGGGCCAGGAAGGTTCGGCGGCAGCCATCCAGCCGGTCTCCAGGGAGGAGGAACTGCCCCTTTCCTTTGCCCAGCAGCGCATGTGGTTCATGGACCAGCTCATGCCGGGCAGCTCGATCAACAACATCCCCATGTCGGCGCGCTTGCAGGGAGACCTCAGCGCAGCAGCCCTACAAGCGGCCCTGAACGAGATCGTGCGGCGTCATGAAGTGCTGCGGACCACTTATCCGGTCGTTGAGGGAAAACCCTTTCAGTACATCCATGCGCCGACTGAGTGGCACTTGGGGATCGTCGACCTGAGCGCCTTGCCGGATCGCGAAGAGCTGGCCAAAAGCCTGACCCGCCAGGAAGCCCGCCGGCCGTTTGACTTGGCCGAGGGACCGCTTTGGCGCGCCAGCCTGTTGCGCCTGCAGCCTGATGAGCACGTCCTGCTGGTCACCTTGCACCATATCGTCTCGGACGGCTGGTCCACCGGCGTCTTCACGCAGGAGTTGACCGAGCTATACCAGGCCTATCGGGCCGGACGCCCTTCGCCTTTGCCCGAGCTGCCCATCCAGTTCGCCGACTTTGCC
>JANQFM010000213.1 GCA_028277865.1 Acidobacteriota bacterium | reverse complement strand
TGTTCTCAGCTTGATGGTCTGGCCGGGTTCGGTTTTTTCCGGCAGGCCGGACGCCTCTCCGGGGCCGATTCCGATGGGCACCGGGTCTTGGGGGTCGTCGGGGCGGAAAAGCAGGGGAGGGTTGTGGCCGGCATTGACATAGGTCAAGGTGCGTTTGCAGTCGTCATAGAGACCGCAAAAGAAGGTCGCGAAACGGCTGGAGGAGGTGGTCGTACACATCAGGCGGTTGATGTCGGCGATGACCTGCTTGACGTCCGAGCCGTGCTTGTCGGCGTGGCTGCGCAGCAGAGCCTGCAGGCTGGCCATCAGCAAGGCTGCCGAAATCCCCTTGCCGGCAATGTCTCCCAGGGCCAGGCAGAGGCGCTCTTCGGGAAGGGCGAGAAAGTCGAAGTAGTCTCCGCCCACCTTGCGGGCCGGTTCGCAAACGCCCATGTACTGGAGGGTGCGCACCGGGGGAAGAGAAGTGGGGAAAAGGCTGTTCTGGACCTCCTTGGCAATCTCCAGGTCCTGCTTGAGCTTCTCCTGGTCGGCCACCTGCTCGATCAGGTAAGCGTAATCGAGGGCCACCGAAGTCTGCTCAGCCACGGTGAGCAGCAGCTGCTTGTCCTCCCTCGAGTAGGGCTCTTCGGAAAGCTTTTCGCCCAGGCTGATGAACCCCAGGACGCGGTCGCGGCCGATCAGGGGCACCAACAGCCGGGTGTGAAGCTGTTCCAGCAAGGCCCGCTCACGATGACGTTGCTCGGGTTGCCGGGCCAGTGCCTGGGTCCAGGAGCGGGGATCGTCCAGATAGACGTCCAAGGCCTCCGGATCCTCTTTGACGAATTTTTGCAGGTAGCGCGGAATGAAGGCATCCTGAGGCAGCCGCAGGGCATCGCTCCCCAACTCCAGCGACAGGCTGTCGGCTGAGACCCGGCTTTGGCCCGGCCTTTCGGTGGCGCTGCGCAGCAGGTGCCAGTGGCATTGATAGTCGGCCTGCGGATGCGGATTGAACTTGACCTGTCTGGCCCTGCCTTTGCCGCCTCCATTCGAACTGCTGCCTGGGACCGCTTCGGCGCCTCGGACGAAGACCGCCACCTGGTCGGAATAGAGCGAGTCGCTGATGCGGTCGATGACCGTCTTGAGCAGCTGGTTGGGAGAGGTGGCCAGATTGCGGACGTCGTGGCTCAGCCCGGTGAGGATCTGCTGAGTGTTGTAGGCTTGGCGAAAGAAGCGACGGTCGATGAGGGGCATGATGCGCTTGTTGAGCGAATGGACACCCGCCAGCATCACCGATGCGCCGGCTACCGTGGCAAAGGTAAAGGCCCAGGCGCTGTCGACCAGCCTATTCAACAGCGGCGAGGCCACGACGGTGAAGAGCGAAAAGACCACCAGCCACTCGATGACCAAAAAACCCCTTGAGACCAGGGCGTAGCGGATCCCTCGGTGGATGATGAGCTGGATTCCCATCACCCGGTGGCGCACTACGGCATAGGCGAAGGAGAGGGGAAAGACGATCAGGGTGGAAAGGGCCAGGAAAAAGATCTCCCAGGCAAAGGTGCCGAATATGGAGACCCAGGCCAGAAAGAGGATCAGTGGCGCCAGCCCCACCAAGGTGCCGGCCAGCAGGATGCGCAGGCGCCGACGCTCTGCTTGGGATTCGATGTGCAGGGTGTTGAGGACCAGCGAGGAGACGCCCAGCAAGAACATCACGAACATGACGTCCGGCAGCCGGTTGATCAGCGCCTGCAGCAGCCAGGGCCAGCTTTGAATCTCGGAAAGGCGGGCCAAGGACTGGCTGAGGAGGTGGTTGATGTAGAGGTCCTTGCCGACAGCAATCACAGTCAGGAGCAAACCCACTCTCTTGATGCGCGGCGACATGCGGTCGATGACCGAAGGGGTGGGAAAGAGCAGGAAGAAGCGCATGAAGGTGTAGGGCATGAAGCCCGCCAAGAAGGTCTGGTAGACCGATCCCAGTTCGCGGAATCCGGATGGGAAGCTGTAGTGGCTGATGGCGAAATAGGACGAGAAGCAGAGCAGCGTCAGGGCAGCCGTAAAGGCATTGTCGTCCGAGGGGCGCATGAAGCCGATGAAAAAGCCCGTCCCCACGGCGATAAGGGGAAAGACAAGTGCCCAACTCCAAAAGGCCAGCCAGGAACGGAATCCATACCCCTGACTGGCCGGGACGTCCAACCGCACTTGCCGGATGCGGCCCCTCACCTCTCGCCCCACGATGAAGGTGGCGGGCTGGTCGCGGCGTACCGAGCGCATGGCCTCGCCGTAGTCGCTGTACCCATTGATGCGCTGGCTGCCGCCGGCTGCCCCCCGGATCTCGATCAGCTGGTCTCCCGATTGGAGGCCGGCCAGATGGAACGGGTTGGGCCGGCCGTCGATGTCGCTCTCGGCCACCTGACGGACCACCATGCGATTGTCGACCAGTTCCCACAGGTATCCCAGGGTCATCCAGTGGTAGGTTCCCCGCAGCGCCACCTCGGCGATGTCGATGGTCCGAACCAGCAATGTCACCGCCGCCAGCAGCAAGAGAACCCAAATGCGTATCCGATGGCGCATGGTTAACAGAAGGAGTCAGGAGTCGGGAGTCGGGAGTCAGGAAAAAGGGATCCGAAAGCAAACATTCAAAACGGACCCTAAATCCAGTAATTTCCGTTTCTGACAACTGACAACTGACAACTGACAACTGACAACTGACAACTGACAACTGCTCCCCGATTCCCTACCTTCCCGGCCCAAAAAGTACGGCATTCATGAAGAGCAAATTCAAACCATCACAGAAAGCCCTGAAATTGGGGTCTTCGGCAAAGGCCACCACGTGCCCATCCCCCAGGCGCTGGTACATCAGGTAGGGCTTGTTGGCGATTTGGTCCAGGGCTTCCTCGAAAGCAAATCCGCTCAGCAGCAGTTGGTCGCGAGGCGCATACAGGCCCACATTGCGGCCCTGGTCCAGCTTGAGGGGCGAATAGATGACGTTGGACGAGACCAGGGCATTGACTCCCTGGTCGTAGCCGAATGCCAGCCACTGTTCGGTGTCCAGTGCAACGCGCAGGATGGCGCCGACGATGGGAAAGGGCGATTCCTCTTCCGGCTGGATCACTTCATCCAATTCCGCCGGCTGCTCCGATTCATCAGGCGCCTGCCGGGAGGGTTCTTCTTTTGCCTGTTCTCCTTGGCGGCGCACCGGCTTGCCGCCCCGCATTTCGCGCTTGGCGGCCAGCAAGCCGACCTTTTCCTCGGTCAGCCAACGGGTGGCGTCCCCCAAAGTGATCAAAGTGCCGCCCCCTCGCAGCCAGCTGCGCAGCCTGCCCGCCAACGACTCGTTCAAGACGCGGTTATAGCTGCCGAAGCTGTCGGGCAGGATGAGCACGTTGTATCGGTCCAGGTCCATAAATCCCAGTTGATCGGTGCGCACGACACTGACCGGATAGCCGTATTCCTGTTCCAGCAAGTAGCGGGCGGCGCCCACGGAAAGGGGGCTGACCGGATTGTTGTAAGCCATGGCTACCCGGGGCCTCTTCAGGAATCGGACCTTGTTGCTGCCGAAATTGATTCCCTGGCTGACCCACGACGAGTCGGCGGCGAAGACTTGGATGCCGAATTCGTCGACGGCCTCCTGCAGGCGTTGATGCAACTCGTCCGGGTTGTCCTTGACCTTGACGATCAGGGATCCG
>JANQFM010000398.1 GCA_028277865.1 Acidobacteriota bacterium | reverse complement strand
GCGCTCCAGAGGATAGACACCGTTGTACTCGGCCGCATGGGCATAGATGTGATACCAGGCCTGCCGGTCGACGGCCTTGACCCGCGCTTGTCTCGCCATCGCAGTGGTCCTCCATTGGAAAAACGCTCACTATCCAATACGCTGCTGGGACTGTCACCTACGAACTTTTGGGCAACAAAATCTGGAAAATGAGGAGAGGAGAGGGAGGGGGAAATACCGCAGAGGGCGCGGAGATTGCAGATTGCGGGAAGAGAAGAGTTGCTCAGCGGTCTCCGCAACTCCTCTCTGCGTTTTCTGCAGTTCACCCATGCAAGCGGCAATCACCGCTACGGCAGCAAAGGCCTATGGCCTCGTCGACTCTCTTGCCGGAAGGCTTCACTCAGGCGGATTCAAGGTCAAGGAAGACTGCGGGCTGCCGGCCTGAAAAGGGGTGGGCAGGCCATCGACCCAGGCGGCGTGGCCGTCTCCGAAATGGGACGAAAGGAAGTGCCCGCTCTGTCCTCCCGGCATGTGAAAGAGGCCCGAAACCTCATCGGACGGGCTCACCACCAAGCGCAGGCTGGCTCCATAGCCGGGCGCCGCTGCACGCACCGTCGCCATCCAGCCCGGCATGGAGTCGTCGGGCATGCTGAAAAGCGAACCCAACAAGGGCACCATCCCCAGTGGATGCTGGATGCCGCTGCGGTTGACCGCTCCCCAGGGTTCGTCCACACCCGGGGAATCATCATCGGCCTGGATCGCCTCCACCGTATCCGAGAGGATCTGACGCAGCAAGGCCGGCCAGTCCCCCTGTCCGGCGGGGAGCAAATGAGGCGGGCGCGTCTCCAGGATGCGCTGCAGGGGCTCGGCGGCCAGCGGCCAATTGTAGACAAATCTTTCCTGGGCCTCCAGCACCGGCACCAGCAAAGGGGTCAGGATCCGGTCCATCAGCTCTTCGTGGTAGGCCTCCAGGAGCCGGAAACCGACTTGGTCGCTGTCGGCATGGCCGTTCCAGGCCTGGACGTGGCGACGAACTCCGGCCAGCAGGGCATCGGACTCGTCCTCCTCCACAAGTTCGAGGACCAAATCCCTTACCGAGTCGTGAAGGAGGCTGCGCGTATCCAGCTGAAGGGCCAGAAAATCTTCCGGGCTGAACTTCTCTTTGGCCAGGAGGCGTTCGGCGATGCGGCTGGCACGCACCGGAGAGAGCCAGGCCTGGCTGAGCTCGGCTTCTCCCGGTCGGGTTCCGGGACGGTTGTTGGCCGAAAAAAGGATCCCTCCGTCGGGATTGATCAGAAGCGGGCGGGACGACTCAGGCAGGGGGCCGTCCCATCCCGTTTCCGCCTCAGCCCAGGAGCGCGGAACCTTGCCGCTGAAGCCTTTGCGGCGGGGCAGGTGGCCGTTGACAACCCATCCGATGGAACCCGGCTGGTCAGCCAGAATCCAGCTCAAGGCGGGTCCGTTCCAGCCCTTCAAGATCTCCAGGCCCTCTTCCACTGTGGAAGCCAGGATGAGGTCCAGGAAATCGGCATTGACGCCGCCGGGCAGATGGGCGGTGGAGCGCAGGGCCAGCGGCCTTCCCTTCCAGTCTTCACCGATGACCGGCCCCCAGCGGGTGTAGCGGATTTCCAGTTTTTCCGGTTCCTCCTCTCCCCGCACGCGGATCTCCTCGCTGACCAGCTGAAAGGCTTCGAAGCCCTCGGGGGTGCGGTAACGGGACGGGTCGTCCGGATCTGTTTCGATCACCACCCAATCCGTTTGGTCTGCGAAGCTGTTGGTAATTCCCCAAGCAAGATCCTGGGTGGAGCCGATGGTGATTGCAGGCACTCCCGGCGGGCTCACGCCCAGCGCCTGACGGTCCTGCCAATGCAATTCGACCCGATACCAGGCATTGGGGAGCAAAAGGCTGAGGTGAGGATCGTTGGCCAGCATGGCCTGACCATCGACCGTCCTGCTCCCCGCAACCGCCCAAGCGTTGGAACCCGCCACCAGGCCATAGGGCCGGACGGGGTCGCGTTCCGGCGCCGGAGGCGGGCTGCCGCGCAAGTCCACGATTTCGGGTCCGGGAACCGGAAGGGGCTGGTAAGCGGACGCCTCTTCTCCAATCCCCAGCAAGATGGCGTCAAAGCGCGACCGGCTGGGGGTCAGAAATTCGAAAAGCTCGGCAGGCAAGGTGGCCTCCATGACTCCCAGGCGCTCTTCCATTTCATGGTTGACGGAAAGGCCCATGAAGAAGAAGAAAAGCACCAACATGCTGTCCTCGGGAGTCCAGGGTTGGGGTGTGACCTGAAGGATCAGGTGTTCGGGAGGACGGGCCTCCAGGTCGGCCAGGCCGGCATTGACTCCTTCGCTGTAAGCCTGCAGCATTTCCCGGTGGCGAGCGGGCAGGGCGGCCACGGCCTGGCCGGCCAGACGGCGGTATCGATGGACGCGGATTTCCTGGTCGGCAGGCAAGGCGAGCCCCAGCCACTCCGCGAATTCACCGGCAGCGAAGCGCCGGGTCAAGTCCATTTGAAAGAAACGCTCCTGGCCGTGAAGAAAGCCTTGCGCACGCACCACGTCCAGCAGGGACTGGCCTCGGATGGACGGGACGCCCAAGGAGTCGCGGGCGATCTCCACCGGGGCGGATAGGCCCTGCAAAGCCACCGATCCTTCCGAACGAGGCAAAGATCTGCGCATCGCCACATAGGAGGCGACCGCACCCACCAGCAAAAGCGCCAAGACCCCGATGCCGATCCACTTGAGCCAGCCCAGAGCCCTGCGCAGGCAGCCTTGCTTCTTCATCGATGTCTCTCCTCCTTCTGCCAACCGCCGGAATTGCCTTGGGGTTCCCAATCTCCCATCACGGCACCCAAACTCTCCCGCTCACGAATCTCTGGCGAATTAAGGAAGGCTTGCAAGCTCGCTTCGAATTCATGGATATTGAACCGATTGCACCCCTGAAGCAGATAATCCAGCCTACAAACGGAAAGGAGTCTTGTCAACTTTGAGTAGACAACGAATTCCAATCATGATCGCGGCCCATTTGTACTGGCCTGTCGTGAAATCGGTGGGGGGTGGCTGAAGCCTCGGTTGGAAGCCCGTTGAAACGGGCTCTGGATTTCTTTGTGCCCCCGGTAACCAGCCCTGAAGGACTGGCCTATAAGCCCTTAGGGCTGAAGCTCTTCGGGAAAGCCCGCTGAAGCGGGCAGAAAGGTTTGGACGAGATCCCAAGGGCCGCTGGCGATTCGCAAGCCCAGATAACCAAGTCGCTCATTATTGCTTTCACACACGCCAAGGATGCAGTCGCCCCAAAACTCCTGGAGCCTCTCCTTTCGGACTCTGTGACTTTGTGTCTCTGTGGCTCCCCTCCTCTGGATTTGCCAAAGGTGAAAACGATACAATCCATATCCACTGCGTCGCTTTGCCCGCGGAGAGTTCTTGATGCCCGATGGCCCGTCCACCTTTGTTGAGCTTTTGCGGAGAAGAGCCGAGCGGCAATCCGAGGGACTGGCTTTCGTCTTTTTGGCCGACGGTGAAGAAGAAGGCGGTCGGCTGAGCTACGCCCAGTTGGACCGGCGCTCGCGCATCATCGCCTGCTGGCTGCAAGAAAACCAATTGGACGGCCAGCGCGTACTGCTGCTTTACCCGCCCGGACTCGATTACATCGCGGCTTTCTTCGGATGCCTGTACGCCGGGTCGGTGGCCGTGCCTGTCTACCCTCCCCGAGGCAGCCGAGGGCTGGACCGTCTGCAGGCCGTGGCCCAGGACGCCCAGGCGCAAGCAGCCCTGACCACCAAAAAGATCGCCTCGGCGATGCATCCGCTATTGGAGCGCTTCCCTGCCCTGCAAAGCCTTCGCATTCAAGCGACCGACGATTTGAAGGAAAGCCGCGCCGAATCCTGGCAAGCGCCCTCCATCGATGAACGACAGTTGGCCTTTTTGCAGTACACCTCGGGTTCAACGGCGGCGCCCAAGGGGGTGATGGTCAGCCACTTGAACCTGATCCACAACGCCGCCTTGGCCAAGCAAGCCTTCGGGCACGATGAGAACACGATTTTTGCAGGCTGGCTACCGCTTTACCACGACATGGGGCTGATCGGAAACGTCCTGCAACCTCTTTTCGTGGGGATCCCCTCTTACCTGATGCCGCCCTTGGCCTTCTTGCAGAAGCCGGTTCGATGGCTGAGGGCCGTGAGCCGCTACCGGGCCACCACCAGCGGAGGACCCGACTTCGCCTACAGCCTGTGCGTGCGCAAAATCAGCCCAGATCAGAAAGAGAGCTTGGACCTGAGCAGTTGGCAGGTGGCCTTCAACGGCGCCGAACCGGTTCGGGCGGCTACCTTGGACCGCTTCGCCCGCGCTTTCAGACCCTGCGGATTCCGCCGCAAAGCCTTTTATCCATGCTACGGACTGGCCGAATCGACCTTGCTGGTCTCGGGAGGATTTCACGACCGGCCTCCCGTTGCTTGCCAGGTGGATGGCGAAGCCTTGGGAGAAAACCGAGTCCAGCTTGCCGATCCGGACAGCCCGCAGGCGCGCAGGCTGGTCAGCAGCGGACGCGCCTGGCAGGGACTGGAGATCGCCATCGCCGACCCGGAATCCTCTCAGCCCTGCCCAGCAGACCAGGTGGGCGAGATTTGGGTGAGGGGATCCAGCGTCGCCGACGGGTATTGGGGCAAGGACGAAGATTCGGTGAGCACTTTCCAAGCCCGCCTACAGGGCGAGGGTGATTACCTGCGCACCGGCGATCTGGGCTTTTTGCGCGATGGCGAGCTATTTGTCACGGGACGGCTCAAGGACATGATCATCATCCGGGGACTCAACTACTATCCCCAGGACATCGAACGGACGGTCGCGGCCAGCCACCCGGCCTTGCGCGAGGATTGCAGCGCCGCTTTCGCCCTGGAAGAGCAGGGACAAGAACGCCTCGTCGTGGTTCAGGAAGTCGACCGCCAGCATCGCAACCCGGACGTCGAAGGGATCTCCGCGGCCATCCGCCAGGCGGTTTCCGAGGAATTCGAGATTCAGGTGTGGGCCGTCTCGCTCATCCGCCAGGCCAGCCTGCCCCGCACCACCAGCGGCAAGGTGCAGCGCCGCCGTTGCCGCCGGCTCTTCCAGGAGAAAATGCTCAAGGAGGTCGGACGCAGCCAAGCGGGCGCTGCAAGGCCTCCCAAAGGCAGGCCGGTTGAGCGCGAAGAGAGTTTCATCCTCAAGGCCCTGCGTGTGGTCAGCGACGAGAATCAACGCCGCACCTTGCTGGAGCTTCACTTGCGCCAGCTGGCCGAACGCCTGTGCGGCATCCCAGCATCCAGCCTGGACCCACATCGCCCTCTGCAGCAGCTGGGCCTGGATTCCTTGGGTGCCGTGGAATTGCGCAACGCCATCGAAGCCGACCTGGGCGTGTCCTTGCCGCTGGGCGGTTTTCTCCGAGGCGCCGGCCTGTCTGCAATCTCCTCAAGCTCTTTGGCCCTGATGGGAGAAGCGGATTCCTGTTCGTACGCCCCCATCCCGGCACAGGGCACGGAAGTCTCCTTTCCGCTCTCTCCCGGCCAGGAGGCGCTTTGGTTCGAACACCGGTTGGATCCGGAGAGTCCGGCTTACTACATCGCGGGAGCAGTCCGGCTGCTGGACGCCGACCTGCCCGCCCTGCAGCACAGCTTTCAAGAACTGATCCGACGC
>JANQFM010000377.1 GCA_028277865.1 Acidobacteriota bacterium | reverse complement strand
GCGTCGAAATCGGCGTACTTTTGATTGATCTCCACGGCGGTTTCCAAGCCGCCCTGCGACTGCCAGGGGAGGGCATTGATGCAGCGCACCGGCACCTTGACGGCCGACAGTGCCTCCCTCAGGTCGAATTCGGCGAAGTCGCGCATCAGGCCCAGCACAGGCTGTTGCTCCGCAAGGCTGGCCCTGGAGGCGATCCACTGAACCAGGTCGGGATCGGCCCCTTCGGGGAACATGCCGCCGACCATCTGCTGCATAGTGCCCCCGAAGTCGGCCTCAAAGCCGCCGACAAGCTGTTCCAGCAGCTCGGGCGGCCAGACGAATTCAGCATTGTGCAGGTTGTCCACGCCGACCACTCCGATCACCTTATCCGGCATCCGGGCCGCTGCCAGCAGCGAAACCGGCCCGCCCATGGAGTGGCCTATCAGGATAAACCTGTCGAGGGCCAGCTCTTGTGCCAGCGCCTCGACATCGGCAGCCAGCCCGGCCAGGGTCCACTCCGAGCGCTGATTTGCCGACTCGCCGTGGCCTGCCAAATCGAGCGATACGACCAGGTAGTCGTCGGCAAAGGCGTCCAGTTGCTCGCGCCAGTAGGTACGGTCGCAGGCCCAGCAGTGGACGAAAAGCAAAGTTGTGTCGCCTTGGCCTCGTGTGTCGTAGGCAATCGTCAGCCCGTCCGGTGTTTGGAAGGTTCCCTGACTGACTGCGGCAGCGTCGCCTTCCTCGGCGGGCGGGGCTTTTTCTCGCGAGGCATCACCCCCCGCACAGGCGACCAGTAGCGGCAACATCAGGGCAGCAAGGATCTTCTTCCACATAAATTCCCCTTTCTGACGATGATTCTAGCGCCAAAGGCGGGGTTGTGTCTTGGATTCTGAATTTTGATTCCGCTGAAAGACCCCCAGGCCAGGATATGGCCACGTGCCGGGCTCGTCCCGGTCGGGCCGTGTTTGGAAACCAGAACTGGGCAAAAGGCATGATGCGCCACCCCCGAGCTTGCCTCGGCGGGGCGATGTTTCCTGCGCAGAGGGCAAGAAGGCAGGATTGCAGCAAGTGCCTGCAAAAGCTTCCTGTTTCAGGGCGGCTGCCTGGGCTTGGAGCACTTTTTCGCCATGAAACATCGCTCCACGGAGTCAAGCTCCGTGGTGGCGATAGTGTTTTCTGAAACGGGTCTGGTCACTAAACACGGCCCGACCGGGGCAAGCCCGGCACGTGGCCTCCCCGGCGGTGGCCTCTGTGTTTTTCGCTGGAAGCAGAAACTAAGACCCGGCCCCTTCTGGCCTTTCTTTGACGCGAAGCAGAGCCGATGACATGATTCCGGAATGCGTTTGATAGCTCTATTGCTGATCCTGCTCACCCTCGGCCCGGCCGGGACGGCGGTCCGGGCCGAGAACTGGCCGCAGTGGCGCGGCCCTCAGGCCAACGGAGTATCTTCCGAGACCGGCTTGCCGCATTCCTGGGGAGAGAAGGAGAACATCCTCTGGAAAATCCCTCTGGCTGTGCGCGGACACTCCACGCCCATCGTGTGGGAAGAGAGGGTCTTCCTCACGGGGCAAAAAGGCGAGGGACCCATCGAGATGCGTGCGCTGGGGCCGGGTGCTGAAGAGGCCCAGCCCAGCGGACGCCCGCGCTTTTACGTGCAGTGCTTTCACGCTGCGGACGGTCAGCTGCTTTGGGAGTACGGCTTTGATGCCCAGGCCGAATTGACTCCCGTTCATCCCAAGCATAACCTGGCCAGCCCCAGCGCCGTCACAGACGGAGAGCACGTCTATGCCTGGTTCGGCAGCGGACGGCTGCTGTGCCTGAGGTTGGACGGCAAGTTGGCTTGGGAACGTCGATTGGATGCCGACTACGGCCCTTTCAAGCTTCTCTGGGCTCACGGCAGCTCTCCGCTGCTCTATCAGGGCTCGATCATTCTGCAGTGCGACCATACACCGGGCGCCTATCTGCTGGCTGTGGACAAGAAGGGTGGCCGGACGCTCTGGAAGACCGTGCGCGACGAGGGTATTCGATCCTACAGCACCCCTTTGCTGGTTTCGCGCCCTCAAGGGGACGAACTGGTGGTCAATTCGCAAAACCGCGTTGACGCCTACAACCCTGAGACCGGCCAGCTTATTTGGCAGGCCGGAGGCTACAACAAGGTTCCCGTGCCCAGCCCGATTCTGGCCGCCGGCCTGATCTTCATCAACCGAGGCTATTCAAGCAGCCCTTACCTGGCCATCCGTCCCGGCGGACGCGGCGACGTGACTGACTCCCACGTCCAATGGCGGAACCCCAGCGGAGGCCCTTATGTCTCGTCGCTGCTGCACTATAAAGGACTGCTCTACCTGGCCACCGAGCACGGCATCCTCAAGGCGGTCGAGCCCTCCACGGGCGAGGAGGTGTGGAAGGAACGGGTGGGAGGTTCCTTCAGCGCCTCCCCTCTGGGAGCCGATGGCAAGGTCTACCTCTTCAATGAAAACGGGGAAGCGTTTGTCGTACGGGCCGGCCGGAGCTTCCAGCTGCTCAGCCGCATCGACATGGGAGAGCGGATCATGGCCTCACCGGCGGTCTCGGCGGGAAGGATCTACCTGCGCACGGAGGGGCATCTGTATTCGATCGGGCTGAGTGGGAATTGACCCGGGCGCTGAAAAAAAAGCCACGTGCCGGGCTTGTCCCGGTCGGGCTGTGTTTAGTAACCAGACCCGCTTCAAAAACCCTATCGCCACCACGGAGCTTGACTCCGTGGAGTGATGTTTCACGGCTGGGATTCAACCGCCGACAAGATCCCCCATCCCAGGCAAACCGTGCAGCCAATGCCTGCAACCCTCTGCCGCCCTGCAATTCGGAGCTTCTGCGGGCTCTTCCGCCAATCCGGTCATCTCGCCCATCGCTTGGCAAACACCGCCCCACCGAGGCAAGCTCGGATGGTGGCGTTTTCTTTTGCCGATCCCGTCTG
>JANQFM010000373.1 GCA_028277865.1 Acidobacteriota bacterium | reverse complement strand
GTTGGCAGTTGGCAGTTGGCAGTTGGCAGTTGGCAGTTGGCAGTTGGCAGTTGGCAGTTGGCAGTTGGCAGTTGGCAGTTGGCAGTTGGCAGCAAGATGATACAGTCTGCAGACCTTGGACCTTGGACCTTGGACCTTGGACCTTGGACCTTGGACCTTGGACCTTGGACCTTGGACCTTGGACCTTGGACCTTGGACTCCCTCTGCTCCTCTCTTCCCTCTCCTCTGCGCCTCTGTGTGAAAGCTTCCCTCCCCTGGACTCGTTTATACTGGCAACGACATGAGAGACGGCACTCAAGAGTCCTCCACGCATTTTCAGATTCGGGGAATGGACTGCGCCAGCTGCGCGCGGACCATTGAGGAGGGAGTCGGCAAGCTTCCAAAAGTCGAAGAGTGCAGGGTGGACTACGCCACTGAGCGGCTACAGGTGCGCGGCTCGATTCGGCACAGAACTGTCCTGAAGCGAGTGCGTGATCTGGGCTTTGAGGCCGAGGCGGTCTCGTCCGACGCAAAATCGTCCGGCAGCCGCGAGGATGAGCCCTCCAACTTTTTCGAGCATCTGCTGCAGCGCCGGGAAAGCCGATGGGCGGCGCTGGGTACGCTGCTGATCCTGCCCGGGCTGGTGTGGACCGAAATCCTGGGTCGGGAGTTCTGGCTGGTGGACCTCCTTTCGGTGCTGGCCATGGCGTCGGCGGGATGGCCGGTGGGACGCAGCGCCTTTCGGGCCTTGAGCATCAACCGCGAGATCAATATCAATGTACTGATGAGCCTGGCTGCCGTTGGTGCCGTGGTCATCGGCGCCTACACCGAGGCGGGAATGGTGATGGTGCTCTTCGCCATCGGAGAGAGCCTGGAAGGCTATACGGCCAGCCGTGCGCGGCGATCCATCCGCAGCCTGATGCAAGTGGCGCCCAGCAAGGCGCGCCGCGTCCCGCCAGGTGGGGATCCCGAAGAGGTCGAAGTCTCTGAACTCAAGATCGGCGACCGAATTCTGGTCAAGCCCGGCGAAGGTATCCCCATGGACGGCCAGGTCGATGCCGGATACTCCTCGGTCAACCAGGCGCCGATCACGGGCGAGAGCCAGTTCGTCGACAAGGAGCCCGGCGAACAGGTCTACGCCGGCAGCATCAATGGCCAGGGAACCCTGGAGGTGCTGGTCAACCGGCCGGCTTCAGAATCGACCATCAACCGGATGATCCGGCTGGTCGAGGAGGCCAAGAGCCGCCAGGCGCCGTCCCAGCGCTTTGTCAACCGCTTCGCCCGCATCTACACGCCCGTCGTAGTGGCCTTGGCCGCCTTGACGGCGGCGTTGCCGCCCTTGGTCTGGGGGCTCCCTTTCTGGAACCCGTCAGGCGACGAGACGGGATGGCTTTATCGGGGGCTGGCGCTGCTGGTAGTGGCCTGTCCCTGCGCCCTGGTCATCAGCACTCCGGTGAGCATCATCAGTGCCATCAGCCAAGGTGCCCGCTACGGGATTCTGTTCAAGGGCGGAGCATCGCTGGAATCGTTGAGCCGCGTCCGGGCGGTGGCTTTTGACAAGACGGGAACGCTGACCGAAGGCTCTCCCGTGGTGGTCCACGTCCGGTCCGAGCAGTGCGGCGGAGCCGATGCTGAAAACTGCGAGGACTGCGACGATCTGTTGGCCCTGGTCAGCGCCGTTGAACGCCGCAGCGAGCATCCATTGGCGCGAGCTGTAGTCAGCGAGTCGATCGCCCGAGGAGTGGCCGGCAAGTATCCCGACGCAGTCAACGTGACTGCCCTGCAGGGCCAAGGAGTCCGGGGGCAAGTCAACGGGCGCAGCATCCAGATCGGCAGCCACCGCCTTTTCGACTCCCTCATCCCCCACCGCGAGGATCACTGCGACGAGGCGGGCAAGGCCGCGGAGTTGGGCTTCACGCCCGTCATGGTCAGTGCCGAGGGGCAATACCTGGGCTTCCTCAGCTTGGCGGACACGGTGCGCCAGACCAGCCGAGAGGCTCTGCAGGGGCTGCGAAACATGGGGCTTCAGGCGCTGGTCATGCTGACCGGAGACAACGCCGGAACCGCTCAAAGAGTGGCCCAGGAAGTGGGGGTCACAGACGTGCGCGCCGAATTGATGCCCGAGAGCAAAGTAGTGGCTGTCGAAGATCTCAAGCGATTGCACGGCACGGTGGCCATGGTGGGCGACGGCATCAACGACACCCCCGCACTTTCCTCGGCTACCGTGGGAATCGCCCTGGGCGGATCGGCAGGAGGCACCGACCAGGCTCTGGAGGCTTCGGACATCACCCTGTTGGGCGGCGACCTGCGCCGATTGCCCTTCGCCTTGCGCCTGAGCCGTTCCGCCATGCGCACCATCCAGGCCAACGTGGCGCTCAGCCTGGGCCTCAAGCTGGCTTTCCTGATCCTGGTGGTGGCGGGGCTGGGAACCATGTGGATGGCCGTCCTGGCCGACGTGGGAACCTCCTTGC
>JANQFM010000357.1 GCA_028277865.1 Acidobacteriota bacterium | reverse complement strand
CAGCGAACAATACAACGGCCAGTTTTGCAAAAATCGACTTCTTCATTTTGGATTCTCCCTTTGAAATGCTCTGCTCATGAATCTGACCCCCTGTCGGCTTGCCCGAGACTGCTCGGGACTCCCGGCGACAGGACGGCCAACCGCCAAAAGAGGTCCTGTATTCAGGCTCCTCTCTCCTTTAGTAACGGTGGGTTGGGAAGAATGGACGCCGACGACCGAGTCAACTCCTGATCGCCCTGGACAGGGCAGTATGCACTCAAATATACTCGGATTATTTTGAATGGCAAAAAACCATTTGTTTATTCAGAAAAGGAAGGCTCCACGATATCCCAATTTCGCCCAGGCCTGCTGCGACTGTCGGCCTATGGCGCAGCCTGCCTCCTGCTCGGCTGCCAAGCGCAGCTTGAACCCGAACCATCCTCTCCAGCAACAGCGGGATCGACCGGAGCCGTGGTTGAGCGAGTGGAACCTCGGTCCGCCCTGGCAAGAGCGGGGATTCAGGCGGGAGACCGCCTGCTGACCTGGGAGCGCCGCCCCAATTCGCCGACGGATCTCCAAGGTGCTCGGGGGAGCATAGGCTCGGTCTTCGACTGGATGTGGCTGACGGTCGAGCAGGCGCCCAGGGGGGCGCTCGTGCTGACTGGAGAGCGGGACGGGGAAACCACTGTTTTCGAGGTGCTGGAAGGCAGTTGGGAAGCCGACGTGCGGCCGGCAATGAGCCAGGCCTTGCTGGCCCGGCACTTAACGGGCAAGGACCTGGCGACCCAGGGCAACAGCGTTGAGGGGGTCCGCCGCTGGCGGGAAGCCATCCAGCTGGCTGAGGAGGAAGATCACTGGAGCCTGCAATGCTGGCTCTTTCTTCGCATCGGCGAAGTCCTGGCTGCTGCCGGAGAAGATCCCTCGGACGTCATCCAGCAGGCGTTCACGATCGCCCGCGACCCGGCATCGCAAGTGGCCGTCCGTGAAGCGGCAGGAGAATTCTATTCCGGCCTTGATGACGTCGAGGCTGCCGAGAGCCATTTTCGTGCTGGATTGGAGTTGAGCCAGGCTGTGTGGGGCGAAAGCCTGCAAGTTGCTCACGGCCGCAGACTGCTCGGGAAGGCAGCATGGCAGAGAGGGGAGCTGGCACAAGCCAAGGGCCATTTCTCGAAGGCGCTGGAGATTCAACTCAAGCTCTCGCCCAGCAGCCTCGCGACGGCAGAAAGCCTCAACGCCTTGGGGACTGTGGCAGCCATGCGGGGGGAGTTGAGATCGGCATCCAAGTTCTTTCGCCGTGGACTGAGGATCAAGGAAGATCTGGAGCCCGAGAGCCTCTCGGTAGCCTACAGCCTCAACAACTTGGGCGCCCTGGCATTGGACCGCGGCGACTTGCAAGAGGCGGCCGGCTACCTGGAGCGGGCACTTCAGATCAAGCAGGATCTGGCCCCCCAAAGCGCGACCGTCGCAGAAAGCCTGGACAATCTGGGCGGCTTGACGGCAAGTCAAGGAGATCTTGAACTCGCCCAGGAATACTGGCGCCGCTCATTGGCGATCAGAGAGAACCTGCCCGGCGAACAGCTTCTGGTGGCGGACAGCCTGAACAACCTGGGGATCGCCGCTTTCGAACGAGGCAGCCTGGAGCTTGCCGGCCGACATTGGCAAGAGGCGGTGCACATCAAGCAGCGGTTGGCTCCAGCGAGCCTTTCGCTGGCCCACAGCCTCAACAACCTGGGGGAACTGGCCCACAGGCGAGGCCGTCTGGAGCTGGCTGCACAGTATTACGAAGAGGCCTTGCGGATCAAAGAGATGCGCGCACCAGCAGGCCTCGACGTCGCTTTCAGCCTCCACAATCTAGGTCTCCTGGCTGCGGTTCGACAACAGCCGGAAACGGCCAAGAGGTATTTCGAAAAAGCCCTGGAGATCCGCTCCGAACTGGTGCCCGGCAGTTCGCTTGAGGCCGATTCCCTTTCCCGCTTGGCGCTGCTGCATGAGAAGAACGGCCGGCCGGACTTGGCCGAGGACTACCTGGATCGCTCCCTGAGGGCTTTGGATCAGCAGATCTCCAAGCTGGGCGGCTCGCCGGACGCCAAAGGACGCCTTCGCGCCCGCCACAAGAGCATCTATCGCCATTCCGTCCGCTTGCAAGTCGACCTGAACAATCCGGAAAAGGCCTTCGCCCTGCTGGAGCGCTCACGAGGCCAGAGCTTCCTGGAGCTGCTGGCGGAGCGGGAAATCGATTTTTCTGCGGACCTTCCTGCCGGGCTGGAATCGGCCCGCAGCCGAAACAGTGCCCTGTATGACCGGACCGTTGAAGAGCTTGCCACCTTGAGCCCTTTTGACGAGGAGCAACGAGTTCAAGAGCTGCTGGGCGAACAGAGGATGCTGCGTCGGGAGCGCCAGCGGATCGCTCAGGAAATCCGCCGCGCGGCGCCCCGTCTGGCAGCGCTGCACTATCCACAGACATTGGATTTCGAAGCTGCCCGGCAGGCGCTGGACGGCACAGCAGCCATGCTCTCCTACAGCGTTGGAGAAGAGCGGACTGATCTCTTCATCGTCAGCAAGGATTCAGGCTTGAATGTGAAGAAGATCGGACTGGGAGAAGAGGAGCTTCGCAGCCACGTGGAGAGGTTCAGGGAGCTGATCCGGCTATCTGTGCCCGGATCTCAACGCGGCGCCCGCGTGTAGACGATCTTCGCGACGTCGCTCGAACCGACGAAGGACACACCCGTGATGTCGGGGTGGTCGCAGATCGATTCCACGGTCTCG
>JANQFM010000346.1 GCA_028277865.1 Acidobacteriota bacterium | reverse complement strand
GGGATGAATCAGTTGTTGGTTTGGAAAAGGCAGTAGAGGGTTCCGGGTTGGAAATTGGGGACTCACCCCCCTGGATTTCAGATT
Organism: Acidobacteriota bacterium; assembly: GCA_028277865.1. Classification (GTDB taxonomy): domain Bacteria; phylum Acidobacteriota; class UBA6911; order RPQK01; family DATIPO01; genus JANQFM01. Next base: position 3,820 of record JANQFM010000346.1, on the reverse strand, counting down.
CCCAGCCTTTCTTCTCTGCCGGTTTCCGGTCTCCGGTTTCCGGTCTCCGTTCCAGAATCACGAGTGCCGCACGGATGACGGGGCCGCTGGTCAGGTCGAAGGGGCGCGATGCCTCAAACGAAGCCACGCGACGCGCTTCGGAATCACGGCCATCTTCAGGCAAGGCTTGCAGATCCACCAACTGCAGGGGGAAGGAATCGGGGGCCGGCTGGATTCGCTGGCAAGGGACGCCGTCGCGCTGCGGGAAGCAGCTGCGCAGGACTTCGTGGCGGCGGACGGTGGCAGTGAGGCTGTGGCGAAGGGCGGCTACATTCAGCTCTCCTTCCAACTTGAGAGCCAGGGGGATGTTGTAAAGCGTTGAAAAGGGCTCCAACTGGTCGAGGAACCAGAGGCGTTGCTGAGCAAACGACAGGGGCAGCCGGTCAGGACGCTGCAAAGCGCCCAGGGTTGGCGCTGCTGCCCCGCTCCCACGGGACACGAGCCCATCAATCCGCTCCGCCAGATCCTGCAGGGCGGGGGCTTCAAAAATGGAAGGCAAGGGGATTTCTATCCCCCAGGCCCTTTCGATCCGCGAAGCCAGGCGAGCGGCCAGCAGCGAATGTCCGCCCAATTCGAAGAAGTGAGTGTCGGCGCCCACCATTTTTACTCCGAACAGATCGCTCCAGATGTCGGCCAGCAATTCCTGGGTGGCCGTGGCAGGCTCTTGAAGGCCAGATGCCTCTGTTGCCGCCTCGACTCGTTGCTCAGCCAGAGCTTGGCGGTCCACCTTGCCGTTGGGAGTTAGGGGCAGCTTGTCCAGGGTGATGAAAGCGGAGGGGATCATGTAGTCGGGGAGGTGCTGCTCGAGGTGGCGGCGGAGGTGGGAGGAAAGAAGGGGAGAAACCGCAGAGGGCGCAGAGAGGGGACGCGGAAGGGCCTGAGAAGATCTTCTCTCCGCTCTCGGCGTTCTGCCTCTGCGTTCTCTGCGGTTTTCCCCCCTTCCGACCACGTATCCAATAAGCCGCCCATCCCGAACCACCGTCACCGCCTCTGCCACCTCGGGATGCCGCAGCAGAGCTGCCTCAACCTCACCCAACTCGATCCGAAAACCCCTCACCTTCACTTGCTGATCGAAGCGCGTCAGGAACTCGATTGCGCCGTCAGGGCGGTATCGGGCCAAGTCGCCCGTCAAGTAAAGGCGCTCTCCCGGCTGGAGGCTGCAAGGATGGGGGACGAAGCGGTCTGCCGTCAGGCCCGGACGGCCCATGTAGCCTCTCCCCACTGCTGCGCCGCCGATGCACAACTGGCCAGAAATGCCGATGGCCACGCTGCGCAGGCACGAATCGAGCAGCAGGACACTCAGGTCGGCGATGGGTCGTCCGATAGGCGGCGCTGCTGGAAGATCCTTGGCTCGGCAGCGGTGAACCGTGGCCCAGATCGTGGCTTCAGTCGGGCCGTAGGCATTGAAGAGGGCCGTGCGGCTGACCCAGCGGTCGGCCAGCCCGGCCGAAAAGGCCTCTCCTGCCACCACCAAGGTTTCCAGAGCGGGCAAGTCCTCCGGCGGCACGACCGAAAGTGCTGAAGGCGGGATGGTGAGGCAGGAAATCGACCGGCTGCGCAGCAACTCGGCGAGTTGCCTGCCCGGCAGCAGTCTTCTGGGTTCCTCCAAACAAAGGGTGGCCCCGGCCCGCAAAGCCATGACGATCTCGAAGATCGAAGCATCGAAGCTCAGGGATGAGAATTGAAGGATGCGGCTTTGAGGCGAAGTGGCAAAGGTCTCCAACTGGGATTCAGCCAGGGCAGCCAATCCGGCGTGCGTCAATCCCGCGCCCTTGGGAAGGCCCGTGGTGCCCGAAGTGTAAATCACATAGGCCAGGTTGCCGGGCCTGATGCCCGCATCGCCCTTTGAGCGCGTTGGGGAGATTGAAGACAAGGGATCGCCGTCCCATTCCAGGACCGGGAAATATCCCTGCGGCAGGTCGTTCGAAAGCGCCGGGCGGGTCAAGACCAGGCTGGCGCCGGAATCGGAGATGGCATGGGCCAGTCGTTGGCTTGGATAGGACGGGTCCAAGGGCAGATAGACGGCGCCAGAGCGCCAGATGCCCAACAAGCCGGTCAGCAATTCCAACGAACGATCTGTAAAAAACCCGGTGACGGTCTCCAGTCCGGCGCCGTACTGCACCAGCAGCGCCGCAACTTGGCGGCTGCTTTGGCCGAGTTGCCAATAGCTGAGCGCCTGATTGCCGAGAGCGGCAGCCACCGCGTCGGGCCGATGCTGCTGCCAATAGTCCGAGAACTGGAAGACGGGCTTCGGTTGGGGAGGGGCGTCTGAAGTGCTCCGGCACCACTCCAGCTGGATCTGGTGCCGTTGAGCAGGGGTGAGATAAGCCAGTACCGAAAGAGGGCGTCCCGGATGGGCGCCAACCTCCTCCAAGAGGTTGTGGTAGTGGACCAACAGGCGTTGTACCGTGGGAGCTTCGAAGAGGTCCAGGCTGTAATCGACAGTGGCTTCCAGCCCTTGAGCGCTTTCCGCCAGGCTCAGGGTCAGGTCGACTTTGGAAGTGGAGGTTCCGATCTCGAAGGCCTCCACTTTCAGGCCGGGCAAATGCCTGTCCGGTCGGGCTGCGTTGTGAAGGACGAAAGCGACTTGAAAGAGGGGATTGCGGCTTTGGGAGCGTTCCGGCTGCAGCTCTTCCACCAACTGCTCAAAGGGCAGGTCCTGGTTGTCGAATGCAGCCAGGGTGATGGTGCGGACCCGGCTGAGCAATCCGTCGAAACTCGGGTCGTCAAAGAGGCGAATCCGCAGCACCAGGGTGTTGACGAAGAACCCGATCAGATCTTCCGTTTCGGCCCGGTTTCGATTGGCGACTGGAGTCCCCAGGCAGATGTCGTCCTGCTGGGTGTAGCGCTGCATCAGAGCCTGGAAGGCGGCCAGCAAGGTCATGAAAAGAGTGCAGTCCCGGCGCCTGCTGAGCTGCTTCAGGGGTTCCAGGAGCTTGTTGGGGATTTCAAAAGTCTGCGAAGCGCCTCGGCGAGTGGGGCGTGCCGGGCGTGGGTGGTCGGTGGGTAATTCCAGCAGCGGCGCGTTTGCCAGGCGCTCCCTCCAATACTCCATCTGGGAGCCCATCGCCGCTTCGTCGAGCCACTGCCGCTGCCAGCTGGCGAAGTCCGCGTACTGGATGCGAAGCGGCGGCAAGGGGGAAGGCGCTCCCGAGTTGAAGGACTCGCATAAGGCTGCCAATTCGCGCACCATCACTGCGGCTGACCATCCATCGAAGACGATGTGATGGAGGGTTGCGACCAGCACATGCTCGGCGTCCGCCATGCGCAGCAGGCCTATCCGAATCAGCGGGCCCCGCTCCAGGTCGAAGGGGCGCTCGGATTCTTGCCGCGCCAATTGGACGGCCAGCCTCTCACGCTCAGCAGGATCCAAGCAGGAGAGATCGACGACGGACAGGCCTATGCGCCAGCCCGGCCGGATGCGCTGCACCGGCTCTCCGGCGAGGTCGGGAAAGCAAGTTCGCAGGATCTTGTGACGGCGCCGGATCTCACTCAAGGCGGACTGCAAGACATCGATCCGAAGCGAGCCGAGCAGGCGCAGGGTGACCGGGATGTTGTAGTGGGCGCCGGCCGGCTCCATCTTGTGCAGGAACCAGAGGCGCTGCTGCGCAAAGGAGAGAGGATGGTCACTTCGGTGCGAGACGGGGACCAGAGGCGGTGCGACGGCTTTTTGCCCCTGCAAGCGGACATGATCGATGCGTGCGGCCAATGCTTCAACAAAGGGCTTGTCGAAGAGTTCCTGGAGGGAGATCTCCACGCCGAAGGTGTGACGGATCCTTGA
>JANQFM010000263.1 GCA_028277865.1 Acidobacteriota bacterium | reverse complement strand
TCAAGAATCCACTTGGGCCTCTTCAGCAAGCATAGCAGGGCCGCAACCATTTCTGGCTGAGAGAAGAATCGCTTGTAGGCACTGTCGTGATCCGGCATTTGTCCCCCCAATGTTCTGGTTCATTCCAAATGGCTCTCCGGCAGGGACCTTTCATGAAGAGCCCATAAACAAGAACGCTCCAGCAAGGCCAATCTACGAACTTTTCTGCAGATTTCCGGCAGAAAAATGATTTTCCCCTGGATTAAGTCAGCTAGGCCGCTAGGGTTTCAGGTTTCTTCACGATTGAGTCAAATTTGGCTGCGAGGAGCCCGGCGGCGGTCGGGGGGTCCGGGTTCCGGGCTCCAGGTTCCGGATTCCAGAGTCCAGATCCCGAAAACCCGGAACCTGGACCCCGAAACCCTTCTGCGATCGGTCTGAGGCGCCGCCTCGCTAGATTTAATCTAAGTCAGAAAATCTGAATAATTTCCGAATTCACCCCTCCGCACACCGACACAAGAAAAGAAGTGCACACTTGGACTACCTATCCGAACTGACGGGTCAGAGTGGCTGAGAAAAGTCCAGCAACCTCCAAAAAATTTTCGTAGGTGGAGCACCCTGCTGCGTTCTTTATTTAGTAGGAGGTGAACTCATGAAAGGCTCCCAACGGGGATTTCAGTTGCTGGAATTGATGCTGGTTTGTTTCCTGATCGCGGTTGGCGCGGCTCTTGGTGCAAGCGCCTGGTACGAGTGGGTAGGCCAGCACCGGCTTCACAGTGCCGCTGAGGGGCTGAGTACGTTTCTGCAAGGCGTGCGCCTGAGTGCCGTGTCACGCAACGCCGCCATTCAGGTTCGGGTGCAGGGCAATCGATACGCCATGGCTTTGCGCGGCAGTGATGCCGTCGTTTGGCAACGCTTTCCACAAGGGGTCCAGGCTGTCCGGTTTCCTCGCCGTCCTGTCACCTTTTTTTCCCGAGGCAATGCCGCACCAGCCGGAAGCTTCGTGCTGCAAAACCGATCCGGGCAGATCCGGGTGGTCGTCTCGCCGACGGGAAGGGTCCGCAAGGAAGATTGGTTCCCGACCAGCGGTTCGCAATTCGCAGAGAGGAGGAGAGTCAGATGAAAAGAGAGAGAGAAAGGAAAGGGTTCAGTTTGTTGGAGGTGTTGATCGCCATGCTGATCTTGGCCGTGATCGTGCTGTCGTTGCTGCCGGCTTTGGGGCGCTCTCTTCAGACCTACCAGCTTTCGCAGCAGCGCTGGAGGGCGGCGGTCGAGGCCTGGAATCAGGCAGAGCGCTTCCGCGTTTTGTCAGGACCGGCTGCTGAGCGTCTTGTCATCGCTCCCGGTGCCCAAGAAGTGGAGCGGTTTTTTGTGGAAGACGAAGACTTCGGAATCCGATGGGAGGTGCTGCATGGGAATTGACCATTGTCAGTTGATCTCTGTGTCCTCTGTGACTCTGTGGCGCACGTCCGGAGAACAGCAAACTGCAAACCGCCAACTGAACGAGCGCGGATTCAGCCTTATCGAGTTGATGCTGGCCTTGGCCTTGGGCAGCCTCTTCTTGGGCGCTTTGCTGACCGGCCTCCACCAAACCCAGATTTGGGCAGGCAACCTTAGTCGGTTGGCTGCCAGGGATTCAAATCTGCAGCTGGCGCAGTTGCTCCTTTCGCGGCTGATCTCATCTGCCGGGAGCAACCTCAGGCCGTCCGGGCATCAAAGTGTCGAAGTACGGGCCGACCAGCTAATCCTGCGAGCGGACTTGTCGGGTGCCGCTGAAGGATTTCCTGACGGAAGCCTCGACGATCCCTTCGAATCAATCGCCCTACGCCAGAGGGATGGGCGATTGCAGCTGCGAAGCGGAAATGGCTCATTCCAATCCCTGCTGGAACCGGTGGACAGCTTTGAGGTCCAACTGCAAACGTCCCGTTTGCTGCGGCTGCGTCTGGTGGCCTCGACAGAGGGGGAGTTGGCCGCCGTCCGTCAGAGCCTTCCTGAGCCAATGGAGCTGTGGCAGTCCCTGCCCAACCTACGCCCTAATCTGTTTGCGAAGGAGGATTGACGAATGAGGCTTCATGTTCGGCGGTGCGACGGATTTGTGCTGGCCAGTTCCATCCTTATCATTCTCTTGCTGGGTTCGTTGCTGGCATTGGTTCATCTGCTGGTCCGCGCTCAGTGGCGAAGCGTCCTGCAGGCCGAATCGCAGCTGCACAGCCGGATTCTGGCAGAAAACGGAATCGAGTACGCCAGAGCCCTGCTGCCCCGTCTTGAGATGGAATCCTTGCTGCGGGGACTCGACAGGAATTGGTGCAGCGGCGGGGCGCAATGGCGCAATCCTCTGCCTTTGGATGAAGCGCGCCGCATCGATCCGGCCAGCATCCAGCTTTCTTGCGACGACGGTCTGCCTCATCTGAACGGGACACCCCTGGCGCACTCCAGGCTGGATGGAGCGGGCGGGTTTTGGATACGCTTTTCCAACAATCCCGAAGAGGATCCCCAAAACGACCTCGACAGCATCATCCTGGTGCGCAGCCTGGGTGTTTCACCCAGCCGTGCCCCACATCCTTCCTTGCCGGGGATCGTCAATTCCGTCAGCCTGCTGGAGGTGCGCCTGCGCCAGGAGAGGTCCTTTTTTCTCAACCATCCTTTGACGGTTTTCGCCGACTCGGCGCTATTCGTTTGGGAAGGCGAGGATTTTCGAGTGGAAGGAGGGGATCAGGCGGCCTTCGGGGGCGTTTCGCTGCAGGGATCGCGGCTAATGCACGACTTGCTGGCATCGCTGACTCCCCCCCAGTCGCTGCAGCTCAAAGGGGCCGGGCTGACCCCTTCGCTGCGCGACATCCGCCTGGACTGGCTGGCCGGTACGGATCAGCGGCGTTTTTTCTCGTTTCGCTTCTGGGACAGCCTGACCCGGAAGCTGCCCTTCTTTGATCAGGGTTTGGAGGGGAATCTTGCCATGCTTGAGGATCCCGGCTCCCTGGTTGTTGACTATGAGGGAGTCCTGTTCAGCCGGGGCGACGTGGAGCTTACAGGAAGCAGCCGGATCTCCGGCTTGTTGGTTCATTTGGGGGGAGGCCGGCTGACCTTGCGGGACAACGCTCAAGTCGAAGGAGCGGTGTGGCTTTCCAACCTCCAAGGCGGCGCCCCAGGCGGCAGCGCTCTGAAGGCCGGCCCGGTCCGTTTCAGGATGTCACGCAGAGCCGCAATCCACTACAATGAAGAGGCGATCCGAAGGGCGGTCGCTGCCTTGCCGCCCACTCAATTGGGATGGAGGGTCATTTTCCCCGAAACAATTCCGTAGATCTGCCGATAAGGTGAAATGATATGACGCGTCTAATTCTGGCTTTGCTTTTCGTGACCCTGTCCCTGGGTACCCTCCAGGGCCAGGAAAAGCCCCCCCCCGACCACAAGAAAAAGGCTGAGGAAAAATCCCGGCCTCAAGATCCGCAGGTCCAATCGAGCCTGGCCGAATTGGCTAGAAAAACGCGCCAGGAACGCCAGGAGGTCAGGAGGGGCCAAACGGTCACCACTTACACCAACGCGACCCTGAAGCAGCCGGATCGAGGCAAGGTGGGCAAGATGGCTGCGCCGCCTCCGCCCAGCGCGCAAGACGAGCCCGGCCCGACGGCGGAGGGCGAGCAAGCGCTGACGCCTGAGCAGGAAATCGATGCCCTCGCACAGGAAATCACGGCCAAACGCGCCGAATATGTCACCGCCGTCAATGCCTTTCAGGTGCTTCAGCTTTCCATGAACAATTTGCGGGACCGATACCTGCAGGAAGCCGACGCGTCGGCCCAGGAAAAGTTCGAGGCCGATCTGACGCGGACCATGGAAGACCTGAAGACCAACGAGCAGACCATCAAGAGCCTCAAAGCCGAACTGACCGAGTTGCAGGCCAAAGCCCGCTCATTGGGCATGGAGCCCTCCCGTCTTCGACGACTGATCGGTCGCCTGCCCGAGCCTGCCAGAATCATCCAAATCCCGCTGGAAGACACGGAATCTTAGGGGAACCGAAGACCGAAGATCGGCAGAAAGCGTATCGGGGGATTGGAGCACTCGCTTTGAAGCTCCAGAGAAGGCTGTAGGCCGTAGGCCAGGACTCCGGAGCCTGGATTATTACCGATTCTGAATCTACAGCCTGCAGCCTACAACCTTCCGGTTCTGAGGTGCTGCCTCTCAGTCGCCGAATGCAATGCCCAGCGAACGGGCGGTCCTGAGATGGTCGTCGTCTTGGCCGACCAGGCGTTGGTGGGCCACCGCATTCTCAAGCGGGCAGGATCTGATTTGCCCGCACTGCAGAGTGACCATGCGCCCGAACCGCTCCTCGACCACCAACCGGACGGCCGCCCATCCGAAGCGCGTTCCCAGCAGGCGGTCGAAAGGGCTGGGGCTGCCGCCCCTTTGCAGGTGCCCTAAAACCAGAACCCGGCATTCCATTCCCAGGTTGCCCTGGATTTGATCGGCCACCGAGTAGCTGACTCCCCCCAGCCTCCCGAACGGGTCGTCCTTGGGACGATGCCGGTAGACTTGCCGGCCTCCTCGAGGCGCAGCGCCCTCTGCCACCACCACGACGCTGAAGCGGTTGCCTGAATTGGAGCGGTCTTCGATCTTGCGGCAGACCTTTTCGATTTCAAAGGGGATTTCAGGGATCAGGATCACATCGGCGCCGCCGGCCATCCCCGCCTCCAGGGCGATCCAGCCTGCATTGCGCCCCATGACCTCCACCACCATCACCCGGTCATGACTTTCGGCAGTGGTGTGGATCTTGTCAATGGCATCCGTGGCGGTGTGCAAGGCGGTGTCGAATCCAAACGTCTGCTCTGTGCAAAGCAGGTCGTTGTCGATGGTCTTTGGGACTCCGATGACGGGTATGCCCCGCTTCATCAGCTGGTGGCCGATGGTCAGAGTGCCGTCGCCGCCGATGACGATCAGGGCATCAAAGCGCTCCTGGCGGAATCGGCTGATCACGCGTGAGGAGTAGTCGTGAAACTCGTAGTCGCCCTCTTCGGTCTGGACAGGGTACTTGAAGGGATTGCCCTTGTTGCTGGTGCCCAGAATGGTTCCTCCTCGAGGCAGGATGCCTTGGACCGACTTGAGGGTCATCGGCTCCAGCCCCGAGCCCATGAATCCCTCAAAGCTGTCTTCGCTGCCCCAGACGGACCAATCGTGCTGTAAAATGGCCGTCTTGGCCACTGCCCGAATGACGGCGTTCAATCCGGGGCAGTCCCCTCCACCCGTCAGAACGGCGATTTTCTTGCGGCGCGAGTTGCTCATGGGCACGATTGTACACATTCGCAGGACGTCAGTTCGCGGTCCGCAGTTCGGAAGCCTGAATCCGGGATCCGGGATCTGCGACCCGGCCTCCGGCCCCAAAACAGCACCCGGATGTGACGATGTCCAAAAAGCGCCGCCGTAGCTGCCAACTGCGAACTGCGAACTAGCGAAAACACTGACACGACTGGTAGGAACTATCGACTATGGGGCGCTCAGAAATCCTGCAACGAATCCAGCAGGCGGTTAAAAATGCCGATCCGCCGGGACTGCCCTCCGGCCAGCCGGCATTTCCGGTTTACACCGATCCGGTCGCCCAATTCCGCAAGGAATTGGAAGCAGTGGACGGTCATTTTTATGACGGGCGCAGGAAGGGCCGCCTGCCGGACATCCTGAGCGAGATTCTGGCACAATGCCGCACAGAGGAGATTCATTGGGAGGCGCACGAGTTGTTTGAAAGGCATGGCATCCAGGCTCAACTTGCGCAGCCCAAAGCCTTTGATGCCGGCCGACTGGCCTTCAGCCGCCATGCCGGGCATCGGGTCGAATTCCCCATCCGCATCGACTCCAAGGCCTCCAGCAGGCAGGAACTGGCATCTGTTCGCCTCAGCGCGGGCAGCGCCGCCTGGGGAATCGCCGAGACCGGGACCGTCGTCCAGCAGGTTCAAGCCGGCACGGGACGCTTGTTTGCCGTGCTGCCCCCTTGCCACTTGGTGTTTCTTTCCCGAGCCAACCTGCTCATGAATCACAGCGAGTTTTTCGGGACTGAAAGGATGGGAGGGCAGGGCAGCGCCACCACCTTGGTGACCGGCCCCAGCCGTACAGCCGACATCGAAAAGCAGCTGGTGCTGGGCGTTCACGGCCCCAAGCGATGCTTCGTCATTTTGACTTCGTGATGCAAAATCATGTATAGAATTGTCAAACGGATCGAGTTCTGCTATGGCCACCGCTTGATGGATTACGAGGGTTCTTGTGCCCGCGCCCATGGGCACAATGCCGTTGTTGAAGTCGAGATTTGCAGCCGGGAACTGGATGCCGTCGGCATGGTCCGCGACTTCGGGGACGTCAAGGCTGTGCTGGGGAAGTTTATTCGGCAGCGCATCGACCATCGAATGCTGCTGCGCCGCGACGACCCCTTGGTGGCCGCCCTTCGGGGCGCGGGCGAAGAGGTCTTCGTAATGGAGGACAACCCGACAGCCGAAAACATAGCCCGGCTGCTCTTTGAGCAGGCCCGCCGGCTCGGGCTTCCGGTATCGGCCCTGCGATTGTGGGAGAATCCGCGTGCCATGGCGGAATACCGGCCGGATCCTCCCGATGAGGAAGCGGATCCGATAAGCAATGAGTGAGGAAGCATGAATCCGATCCTGTCCCGGCTCGATCAGCCGGCCGTTCGTTTCATTGCGGTTTTCTTCGTGCTGGTGGTGGGGCTGAACCTGCTGATTGGACTGGCCTGGGTGGACCGCAACGTCGTCCTGCCCTACACCGAGGTGATCACCGCGCTGAGCGCCTCGGCGCTGGAACTGGCGGGCTACCGGATCCACCAGCAAGGAACCATTATGCGCAGCAGCAGCTTCGCAGTAGATATCCGAAGGGGCTGCGACGGGGTGGTGGCCACCATCCTGCTGGTTTCAGCCTGCCTGGCCTATCCGGCCGGCTGGAGGCAAAGGCTGCTGGGCACTGCTTTGGGCTACAGCCTGATCTTCCTGCTGAATCTGATCCGCATCTTGGTCCTGTTTGCCCTTGGGGCTCAGGGCGCCATGGACCTTTTCGACTTTGTACACACTTATGTCGCTCAGTTTGCGGTCATTGCCCTCACAATGGTTTTTTGGATCTCCTGGGCCTCCCGGCAAAGGCCTCTCTACCAGTAGGCGGCTGGTGATTTTCTCTTTGCTGTCGGTTGCCCTCTATGCAGGAGCTTGGTCCGCCTTCCAGTACGCCGCACCCCTCTACCAGCGGGCTCTGCATGTCGGCGCCGAATTCTATTACGAGCTGGAAGGCAAGAGCCTGAGGTTCCGCAAGATGGAAGGCGAGACCGTCTTTCGCTCTTACATGAAGCCTCCCTTCGAGGCGGAGCTTTCGCCTCGCCCGATCGTCTCGAACCTGCCCTTTTTGCTGACCTTGATCTTGGCCACTCCGGCAGTCCGTCCGCGTCGGCGGGTGATCATCCTGGCCGTGGCCGTGGGGCTGCTCTATTTGAGCCACGTTGCATTTGTGGTGACCAAGGTGGAGGTTTCGCTGATTTCGGCCGCTCACCCCAGCGCGGGCTCCGAAGGATGGTGGAAGGCTGCCGACAATTTCTTTGAAGTGACCGGCAAGGCCTTCTTTCCGATACTGATCTGGCTGGGGCTTTGCCTGCGCTACATGCTGGGGCTTGCCGACCGGCCCGCGGCCCCGGCGGCTGAGAAAGTGGGACGCAATGCGCCCTGCCCTTGCGGAAGCGGAAAAAAGTTCAAGCACTGCTGCGCTCGAGGCTGATTGGAAGCGCCGAAATTGTTTCCCGGCCTCACGAATCCAATTAATTGGATTCCGTTTTGAGGGGCTGTCCATTTTCTTGAACAACAGCCTTTTGTTTTTTCGGCCTCCGAACCGTCTAAGGTGTTGACATGGGGCAGCTTAAATAGCTGCTGGGCTTGTTTTTTTAGAGCTGGAATACAAAATGCTATAGAGTTTTGCTGGTTTGTTTTGTTGCTAGGGATACAATATGCAGGAAGCGGCTGGAATCGCAACGGGGCGTCAGCAGGCGGATGGGCATCGAATCGTCTTGTTCACGGTCAAGCCGTGCGGCCCTGGCATCGACTGCTGATGAGAGTAGGTAGTTTTTCCTTCAACGAATCAACTTTTAACGAGTGCCGTGTGCACAAGGAAGGTTCAATGAGACAATCAAGGCTTTTACGTATTGCGGCTTGCGCCCTGGTTGTGCTGGGGCTGGCCGGGTGGTCAGCCCTGGGGCAGGGGACCGGCAGCATCAGCGGGCGCGTCCTGGACGAAAGCCAGGCCGTGATTCCCGGCGCCGAAGTCACCATCACCAGTCAGGGCACGCAGGTGAGCCGTACTGTCATCACCTCCGATGACGGCAACTTCCGGGTCACCAACCTGGTACCCGGCGAGTACACCATCGAAGCCAGCCTGACGGGTTTCAAGAAGGCCCGCGGGCAGGTGACGGTGACCGTCGGCGAGACGGTACACGTCAACCTGGTACTGGAGATCGGCGACGTGTCCGAAACGGTCGAGGTGACCGATGTGGCCACCACCATCGAGGTGGAGCAGGGCCGCGTTTCCTCCTTGGTGGACAAGAAGCGGATCGCTGAGCTTCCGCTCAACGGCCGCAACGTCTTCCAGCTGATGCAGCTTGCGCCTGGAGCGGTCAACACCGAGTCGTCCATCTTCGAGCCCGGCCAAGACACCAACGTCAACGGCGGTCGGGCCAACATGAACGGCTTTTGGCTGGACGGCGTAACCTCCAAGGGCCTGAGCGGCGGCACGGGCGCCGGCGACGCACCCGGAACCACCCCCAACCTGGAAGCCATCCAGGAGTTTCGCATCGAAACCCTCAACTTCTCGGCCGAGTACGGCAATTCGGTGGGATCGATCGTCACCGTGGTGAGCAAGAGCGGCACCAACCAGTTCCACGGAAGCGTCTACAACTACCATCGCAACGACAACCTGGACGCCCGCGAGTTCTTCGACTTGGAGGATGCGCCTGAATTCAAGCAGAACCAGTTCGGCGCCAGCCTGGGCGGCCCCATCGTCAAGGACAAGACCTTCTTCTTCGCTTCCTACGAGGGAACCAGGATCCGTACCGGCGAGAGCGAACTGGCCACCTTTGAAAGTTCGGCCTGGGCCAATTTCATGCAGTCCAACGGCAATCCGGTAGCCGCCTTCCTTTTTGCCAACTACCCGGCGCCTCCCCTCAGCTCGGTGACTTCGACGGTGGGCCAGTACCTGGCGGACTTCGGATACATCACCGGTCCCAACCAGGCCGAAGTGGATGCCTTCCTCGGCGCTACCTACGGTTCGGCACCCGGCGCACTGAGCGCGACCGCCCCCATGATCGGTCAAACAGCCTTTTTTACGCCTGACTCCACCGACAACAACGGCTTCAGCATTCGCGTCGACCAGGAATTCGGGGACAGCGACAAGCTCTATGGCCGCTACTTCTTCAACAAGTCCGAGGGCTTGGTGGTGGACGCCCGCCCCGCTTTCAACTCGGATTCCATTTCCAAGAACCATCAGTTGGCCTTCAACTGGACACACGTCTTCTCGCCCACCATGGTGAACGAGGCGCGAACCGGACTGACCCGCAACATCGGCGACATCTTCGCCGGCACCCCGGGCGTTCCGCTGGTCGGGGAAGGCGGCTCGGGAATCTCTACTTTCGGAGCCTACAACGGCTATCCCCAGATCTTCCACGAGAACATCTTCACCTACGCCGACACCCTGAGCATCACCAAGGGCAACCATGGCCTCAAGGTGGGCATCGAAGCGCGCCGCAATCAGGAAAACAGCGAGTTCAACGTGGGGCGGCCCAGCTACTACTTCTTTGACTTGGTGCAGCTGGGACTGGACAGCCCCTACCAACTGGTGGGCGGCGTCGACCCCACCATCGGCGAGCTGGCCAGCAACTTCCGGGGCTGGAGAGGGACCGAACTCGGCGTCTTCATCAACGACGACTGGAAGCTCAAGAGCAACCTCACCGTCAACCTGGGCCTGCGATGGGACTGGTACAGCCGACTGACGGAGGTCCAGAACCGGGCCACGGCCTTCGACCTCAGCTGCGGCGGCGCCACCCTGTTCGAGCGGGTCGCCTGCGGCCAGTTCATCGGGCCGGTGGACCAGCTTTCCGGAGACGACTGGAACAACTTCGGCCCCCGCCTCGGACTGGCCTGGGATCCCTTCAGCGACGGCAAGATGTCCATCCGGCTGGGCTACGGAGTCGCCTACCAAAGCGGCATTTTCAACCCCCTGGCCAATTCCCGCTGGAACAAGCCCTTCTACTCCTTCAACGTGCTCTTCCCGCTGGTCGGACTGGGCAACAACATCATCTACGGACCCCAGGACGCCAGCACGGTTCGGGCCGACGGCGCCAACAACAATCCCGGCGCCTCCGGATTCGCAGGCAACATCATTGCCTATGACGGCACCAATCCGAACCTCGCCTTCCTGAGCGGAATCCCCAATCCCAATACCCGAGACCCCTACGTGCAGAGCTTCTTCGTCGGAATCCAGAGGGAGCTCTTCCGCGACACCACCTTCGAAGCCAACTATGTGGGCACCCTGGGCCGCAAGCTGATCCGGGCCGAGAACCCCAACCGCTTCCCGGGCGACCTGGACGGCGTGCCCAATCCGGCCACCGGCGCGGGCAATGGAGACCCCAGCCTCAACCGGATCAACCCCAATGAAGGAACGCTGCGTTTCTGGGAAAACAACGTCAACACCAACTACCATGCTCTGCAGGTCCAGTTGAACCGCCGCTATTCCTCGGGCTTCGCCATCAATGCCAACTACACCTGGGCAAAATCCCTGGACGTGCGCTCCACCTGGCACAGCGGCGCCACCAGCTCCAACCGGGGGCAGGAAGGCTTCTCGACGGACGCCTTCAACGTGGGCATCGACTACGGCAGGGCGGTTTTCGACGCCCGCCACCGTTTTGTGGTCAGCTGGCTGTACGACGCTCCCTGGTATCGCAACGCCGACAGCTGGCTGCTCAAAAACGTGTTGGGCGGCTGGCAGTTCAACGGGATCACCGCACTCCAATCCGGACAGCCCTGGACCCCCCACTGCAGCCTCAGCCGACCGGCCGGTTGCGACTTCAACGGCGACGGGCTTGCCAACGACCGGCCCAACACTCCCTCCGTAGGCAACAGTGTGGACTTCGACCGGCTGGACTTCGCCCGCGGCGCCTTCGGATTGTCAGGTGCCAACACAGCCACCAAGCTGGCCTTCTTCGGAACGCCTGCCAACGGCACCAACGGCACTTTGGGCCGCAACACCTTCGAAGGCCCCGGCTTTGTCAACTTCGACTTCTCGGTCTTCAAGGAGGCCGCCATCCCCGCTCTGGGCGAGGAGGGCAAGCTGCAGCTCCGCTTCGAGTTCTTCAACATCTTCAACCGCACCAACTTCTTCCAGCCCGAGCCGAGAATCGAGCGCGGCACTTTCGGCCAGGCCACCGAGGCCTTTGATGCCCGCGAGATCCAGATCGGAATCAAGATCCTCTTTTAAAGGGATCTGGTTCGCATGATCGAGGCGTCCCCTTGACGGGGGCGCCTCTTTTTCTTGCCGACAAGGGTTTTGCCTGGCTCGTTGGGCGTTGCAGCCTGGTTGGCCCGGCATACCAATTGAGTTAAAATCGCCCAGACGTGGCCACCAGCAATAAGCCGCAGCAAGCTGTCTCATCTCGGATGCAAATTGGTTCCTGCCTGGCCAAGGCAGCCCCGCTTGCACTGTCTTTGCTGGCGGCGGGATCCGGCGGGCCGGCCCTTGCCGGAAGCATGCTTTCCACTGAGCACAAGCGCTGGCTGGACCAGCAAGCCCTCTATATCATCTCGGCCCGCGAACGCGCGGAATTCATCAATCTGAAGACCGGCCAGGAGCGCAGCGATTTCATCCTGCGCTTTTGGGAGGCCCGCGATCCCGACCCCTCCACCGAAGCCAACGAGTACCGGCAGGAGCACGAGCGCCGCATCGAGTACGTCAATCAACGTTTTCACGACGGACTGCCGGGCTGGAAGTCGGAACGGGGGCGGATCTACATCATGCACGGCCCGCCCGACGACATCCATTTCATCTTCGGGGGCGATCAACTGGGCGTGGACATCGACAATCCCACCGAGGTGCTGACCAACGGGCAAAAGCTCGACCGGCGCCGCCAGTTCCGGATTGAATTCGTCCGCCCCGAATCGGAAATCTGGATTTACCGGCATTTGGAAGGGGCGCGCTCCAACGCAGGCTTTTTCCAAGTCATTTTTTCCCGAGTGGACCCTCCGCAGCTCTATCAGCTCAACCAGATTATCCGCAAGGCGGGCAGCGGGCTGAACGCCTCCTATCCTTCGCGTGTATCCCGTGATACCGCCATCATGAACTTCCTCCATTCCCAGCGAATGGGCGGACCCTACCGAATCCTCTATGCGGGCGAGTACCGCTTTGCGGACATCGACAACTTTTACCGCAGCATCTTCCACCCCAATCAGTCAGCGACCGTGACCCTTGCAGACCTGCAGCAAGGACTGCGCGACCTGGAACGCTCTCCGGGCGAAGTGCTGGAGGAGAAGCTGCGCCGCAAGCGACGCCTGCGCGAACAAGTCGAGGCACGCATCGCCTTCGAGAACTTCGAGATGGACCTTTCCTTTGCGGCCCTGCGCTCGGACAGCGGAAGCACTCTTTTGCCGGTCACGGTGGGGATCGGCCGGCAACTCGCCGGCGACCAGCTGGACCTCCTGCTGGAGCTGGTGCGGCCGGACGGCTCGACCGCCGCCAGCTTGGTGGACACTTTCAAGATCGAAAGCCGCAATCAGCCCGACCAAGAGCCATTCCTTTACCAGACGCGATTGGCGGCCCGACCGGGCAAATACACACTCAGGGCTTTCGGCTACTTGGTAGGGAAGAACAGTGTCAGCTTCAGCCAGAGCCCTGTCGAGCTGCCCGATTACGCCGAGCGCAGGCTGGCCATGAGCGACGTCCTGCTTTTCGACCAAGTGCTGCCCCGATCCGGCCCCAAGCCCGCCCAAGCCTCCCGTTTTGTGGGAGGTTCCAAACCGGTTTTTATCAAGGACTTCATGCTGGTCCCCGCAGCTGACAACCGCTTCCGTCGGCGCGAAAAGCTGACGGCCTTTTTCGAAGTCTACAACCCCGCCATCGCCGAGGGCGCCAAAGAGCCCTCGCTGGACCTGCAGTGCCGCCTTTGGCAAGGTTCCCAGGTGATTGCCGCCGTCTCACAGACCCGCCTCGATTACGTCACCGAGTCGCGCAGCGCAAAGGACGGGCTGCGGCGTACCAGCTACGGCATCTCCATCCCGTTGCAGAGGCTGCGCCCGGGGCAATACGCCCTGGAGATGCAGATTCATGATCCGGTGGTGGATCGATACGTGTCCCGGAAGGCCTCCTTTTTCATCTACTGACGGCCGAGGGGAGATGATGAATCCTTTTGCCAAGCCACCTCGCCTTGTTCTGCTCGCCTTGGCCGGCCTGATCTGGATCCCGGCGGCTGTCGCCAAGACCAACTACAAGAAATGGTTGAACCAGGAGGTGACTTGGATTTCCTCCCAGGCCGAGCGGGAAGGATTCAAGAGATTGAAAAGCGACGCCGAACGGGACGCATTCATTGAAAAGTTCTGGCTACGACGCGACCCCACTCCTGGGACCGAGCGCAACGAGTACAAGGAGGAGCACTACCGTCGTTACATCTTCGCCACTCAGAACTTCCAGGAAGGCGTTCCCGGCTGGAAGACGGATCGGGGCCGGGTCTACATCATTCATGGGGAGCCGGCCGCCCAGTACTCCTTCGAATCGCGCAACCGGGTCAGCCCCACACGCGAAATCCCCCACACGGAGCGCAGCCCCCGCACCATCGTGTGGGTCTATCACCAGAACCCCTTGGCCGAATACTACAAGGGCGAAATCCGTCTGGTCTTTCAGCCCAAAGGCGGCATGAACCGCCAGGACTTTGTGCTCAGCGAATCCAAGACGGCCCAGGACCGGGCCGACCAGATGGCGCGTCATTTTTTCCCCGCCTCGGACGCCAACTGGCTGGAGGCGGACGTCCGATACAGACTGACCATGGCGGGCCCTCCGGCCGTCATCAATGCCAAGGGCGCCGACCTGCCCAATTCCGGGGTGAGCGAGTTCGCCCGCTACGTCAACGATGTCTTCCGCTCCCCGGGGGAGGTTTTGG